>DASSJW010000511.1:0-3410 GCA_035690995.1 Xanthobacteraceae bacterium | reverse complement strand
ATGTTCAGGATTTGCAGTTCGTGCCCAGCCGTCCCAGCCTCGATCTCGGCGAGTATCTCCCCTACCTGATCAATCGCGTCGGTTCGGCGCTGGTGATCGATTTCGGGCGGAGCACGCTGGCGCGGCATCGGCTGAGCATCGCGATGTGGCGGGTTCTGGCGGCGCTCTCCAGCGACGACGGCCAGCGCCAGATCGATCTCGCCGCCATGACCAGCATCGACGTTTCGACGCTCTCGCGCGTGGTCACCCGGCTGGTGCGAATGGGTCTGGTGACGCGCACGCGCTCTGCGACCAACAGCCGCGAGGTGGTGGTGCGCCTCACCGGCAAGGGCACGGCGAGCCTCGCGCGCATGATCCCGCGGGCGATCGCGGCCGAACGCCGCGCGATCGCCGGCGTGCCGGCCAGGGACCTGGCCGTGGTGCGGCGCAGCCTGCGCCGCATGTACGCCCACCTGGCCGGTCCGTCGGCGGGCTAGCGGCCGGACCGGCGCGCCGCGATGGAGCGGCGCCGTGGCTTGGGTCGCTTCGCCACGCCTGCGACCAGCAGGCGCGCGAATTCGGCGCTGACGCGATCGATCGCCACCTCCTCGGCGCGATACCAGTTCGCCACCGCGTTGGCCATTCCGAGAATGCCGAGCACCGCCAGGCGGGTATCGAGGTCGGAGCGGAACTCGCCCCGGCGCACGCCTTCCTTGAGCACGCTTTCGAACGCCTGCTCCAGCCCGCGCGACCATTTGCCGATCCGCCGGCGGCTCTCGGGCGGCAGGTGCTGGCGCTCGTTCAAGAACACCCGGACAAAGTCGCTGCGATCGGTGAGCGGCGAGAGATGCGACTTGATCAGGCGCGTGAGCTTGTCGGCGGCGGTGCCGGGCCCCGACGCGATCGCCTTGGCCACCTCGAAGAAGCCGCCCACGCCCTGCAGGCAGACGAGTTCGAGCGCACCTTCCTTGGACGGGAAATAGTAGTACAGGCTCGCCTGCCTGATGCCGAGGACGTCGGCGATGTCCTGGGTGGTCGCTCCGTGGAAGCCGCGCTCCGCAAACACGCGCGCGGCGGCCTCGATGATTTCGGGCTCGCGCCGACGCGGGCTCGGTCGCGAACGCCGCGAGGACGGAAGGGTGACGACCGTCATGGCCCCCACATGGTTTTCTCGCACCAGCCGAACAGCGGCGGCCGGGGATTGTGTTGTGCCACGGTGGCGACCTAAATTCTACCTATTGAGCTATAGACAGCGCCGCAAGGCTCGGAGCGACGAAGCATGAGCATGTCCCCGAACGGCCGCCCGCCGTTTCGCGCCGATCACATCGGCAGCCTTTTGCGCCCGCCCGCGCTGCGCCAAGCCTTCCGCCGCCGCGCCGGCCACGAGATCGGCGAGGACGAATTCGTCCGCATCCAGGATGACTGCGTGCGCGCCGCCGTGCGCATGCAGGAGGGGACCGGGCTCGAGGTCGTCACCGACGGCGAATTCCGCCGCGGCTCCTATTGGGGGCGGTTCGTGGAGCGCACCGAGGGCCTCGAGGTCCGTGCCGCGCTGCTGAAGTTTCGCGACGACCATGGCCACGAGGTCGATTTCACCGCGCCCTACGCGACCGCGCCCCTGCGACGCACGCATGCGCTCGCGCTCGACGAATTCATGTTTCTGCGCGACGCCACCACGGTCACCGCCAAGATCACCCTGCCGGCCCCGTCGACCATGCATTTTCTGCGTTTCGCCGACTTTGCCGATCGCAGCGCCTATGCCGATGTCGATCGCTTCTTTGCCGACCTGGTTGCGGTGTTCGCGCAGGAGATCGCGGAGCTGGTGCGCGCCGGATGCGGGTACGTGCAACTCGACGAGATCGCCATCGCGCTCCTGTGCGATCCCGCGATCCGCGAACGGGTGGCGGGCGCGGGTGGCGATCCCGTGGCGCTGGTCGACCGCTATATCGATGCCATCAACGGTGCGGTTGCGGGATGTCCGGACGAGGTCGTGGTCGGGGTGCACATGTGCCGGGGGAATTTTCGCGGCCACTATCTCGCCGACGGCGGCTATGACGCGGTGGCCGAGCGTTTTTTCGCCCGCACCGACGCCAATCACTTCCTGCTCGAATACGACACGCCGCGGGCCGGCGATTTTGCCCCGCTGCGCTTCGTGCCGAACGGCAAGGGCGTGGTGCTGGGCCTCGTCAGCAGCAAAACTCCCGCGCTCGAAAGCCTGGACGGCTTGCGACGCCGCGCGGAAGAAGCCGCCGCCTATATCGACCTCGATCGGCTTGCGATCAGCCCGCAATGTGGTTTCGCCAGCAGCGCCGCCGGCAATCCGCTGAGCGAGGCGGATGAGCGCGCGAAGCTGCGGCGGGTGGTGGAGGCCGCGCGCGCGATCTGGGGCTGAGATCCGCCATCGTGATTCCTGTCGCGCCATGTTAATTGTCGAACGGGCGAGCGCTGCGTGTGAGATTCCGACAACTTTGTGACGTCACCGGGTTGCAGCGGTGAATAGCCGATGAACACGTCGTCCACGCGCCGTTCCGAATCGACCCGCTAATGTCCATGCCGTCAGTCGGATAGTGGTGGATGCCAAAGGGCACGCCGACGATCCGCGTACTGATGAATGGAAACACCCGCCGACTTGCGCGCGGAAAATGCTCGTGCGCAAGCCAAGGGAACAACAGAGGACCTACCCAAATGCTGACTCGACGCGTTCTCGTCACCTCGGCGATGCTGGCACTTCTGTCCGCTCCTGCCTTCGCGCAGGGGATGCAGCCGACCGCGCCCGCTCATCCCGCACCGTCCGCGGCCGCGCCGGCAAAGCCCACGACCACCGGCGCCGCAACGAATCCCGTCGCTGCCAAGGTCAACCTCAACACCGCAACCGTGGCCGAGCTGGACAAGGTTCCGCAGATCGGACCGGCGCGCTCCAAGGCGATCGTGGAGGCCCGCGCCAAGGCGAAGTTCAAGAATTGGGATGACTTCGTCGCGCGCAAAGTCGTTCCCGCCGACGCGGCCACGGCGATGAAGGACGTCGTCAGCTTCTGAGCATGATAACGAAGATCAGACGGCCGGTTGCGGCCTGATCATGGCATGGAGCTCGAGGCGCCATGGCGCGCATCGAGCTCCCCGGCGCTGCGCGCCTCAAGACCCGTCAAGGTCGGATGTCTCCCGCGGATGCTCGGGGACGGCTGCTACGGTCTCGCGGTATGCGGCTTCCTGGTAACGTTTGCCCGGCCGCAGGCGCAGTCCCTTCGGGAAGCTTTCGAACAGCGCCAACTGCCGTCCGTTGCGGCGGCGCTGCCGAATGTCATCGTCGCTGCGCGGCTGGAGCGCCGAAGGGCCGACGGTGTTGCCGACGAGTTGTCCGATGCGCAGCGCCAGCGAATTGCCGTGATCGGACGGCGCCGCGAAGGTGACGACACGACCGCCATGCCGGCGCT
>DASSJW010000510.1:0-16419 GCA_035690995.1 Xanthobacteraceae bacterium | reverse complement strand
AGCGGGAAGGTGGTCGACATCGAACGCGAAGTCGAGCTCGGCGGCCCCATTCACTCGAAGGGCGTGCTGATCCTGTCGGGGTTTCTCACCGGCCGTTACGCGGTGGATACGCCGATGTCACTGTTCGCGAGCCTCGTATTCGAGCAGTCCTACGGCGGTGTTGAGGGTGACAGCGCCTCATCCGCCGAGCTCTATGCCATTTTGTCGGCACTGTCCGAGCTGCCGCTGCGCCAGGACCTTGCCGTCACCGGCTCGGTAAATCAGCATGGCGAGGTCCAGGCCATCGGCGCGGTTAATGAGAAAATCGAAGGCTTCTTTGACATCTGTCGAAGGAGGACGCTGACGGGCACCCAAGGTGTTCTTATTCCAAAGGCCAACGTGCAGCATCTGATGCTGCGCCAGGACGTGATCGATGCCTGTGCCGAGGGAAAGTTTGCGATCTATCCGGTCAACACGATCGATGAAGGGATCGCGCTCTTGACCGGCGCTCCCGCCGGCGAGCGCAGCGCCGGCGGCTGCTATCCCGACGGCAGTGTGAATCGGCTGGTTGAAGACCGTCTGCGCTCTTTTGCGCGCATCCGGCAGAGCTTCGGCCAGCGTCTGCTGCCTGAGCCTGCGGATACTCGCAATGAATGAAACGCGGGTTGATTTCAAGCGAATGCTGGTGCGGCTCCCGCAGAACGCGGGCGACTATGCAGCCGTCGGGGTGATGGCCCAGCTCGCCGACCTGATGGGAGCGAGTGTGGTTGCGACATTCGTCCAGGATGCCGAACTTGTCGAGATGGCGGCATTGCCGTGCGTTCGGGAATTGCGGCCGTTCGGCGGCGGTTGGCATCCGATTGAGGGCCCCGAGCTCCTCCGTCAGCTCGAGCTTGCGGCAGCCACTGCGCGGCGGCTGTTCCACGACACGGTGCGCCCGACCCGGATCAAGGCGAGCTTCAACGTGGCAAGAGGACCGCTCGCGGATGTGATGGGCGCCTCGCCTGCAGCCGATGACATCGTCGTGATCATCGAACCGCGAAATCCTGCCGAGCGCGTGACGCAGCAGTTTACACGCCTGGTCGATGCTGCATTCGGAGCATCCTTCGCGGTCATGGTCGTTCCAAGTCGGATAGCGAGGACCACCGGACCGATCGCAGCCGTGATGTCGGGGCCTGACGATCCGAGCATCCGCCATGCCCTTGCAATAGCGGCCGCTGCGAAGGAACAGGTGGTTGTGCTCGGTCCGGCAAAGCTGAACGCCGATGTGTCGATTTCCGAACTGGCCAGGACTGCGGGAGTCCGGGTTGAATTTGGACCGGCCATGCAAGAGCCTTTGGATCTGTCATGGCTGCCGAGACATCTAGCTCATCTCAACGAGCGTCTGCTGGTGATGACCCGTGCGGCTGTCATTGATCGTGGCGCCTCGATGATTGCATCGCTCCGCCGGGTTCCTGTCCTATTGACCGGGCCAGCCGGGCTTTCGAGTCCGGCGTCGGGCCAACGACCATAGACCGGGAACCGGAGTTCCGGCCTCGCCGCGGGTCGCACACAGTGCAGACAGTGACGGACGTCCGGCATCGGCCCAGTCCCGCCGGTTGCACCGCCGGACCAGTCACCTGAGGGCCGAATTTGATCCGCCTCAAAGTCCGATGGGGAGGGTCATGCAAGGATTACGGGGCGCGCACCGCTACCACCCACGTCCCATTGATGTTTTACAGCACAGAGCGCTCGGAGGAGACCATGCAGACGCCCGTGGAGATCGATTTCCAGGATATGAGTGCAAGACCCGATGTCCACGCTTCAATTGAGAAGCATGTGGCCGACCTGGAACGACGATATGGCCGCGTGACGGCGTGTCGGGTCGTGCTGAAAGGGCCCGGCGGGCATCATCGGACCGGCGGTCTCTATGAGGTCAATATTCGTCTGGCCCTCCCGAACGGTCGCGAAGTCAATGTCGGACGCACGGCGCAGGCGGACGAGCGCCAAGCCGATCTGTCATTCGCCATCAATGACGCCTTCAAGCATGCGCGGCGAAGGCTGCAGGATCATGTCCGCCGGATGCAGGGACAGGTGAAGCAGCACGAGGGTCAGCCGATCGGAACCGTAAAGAGCCTCGATGCGTCCGGGGAGTTCGGATTCCTGGAGGCGGCCGATGGACACGAAGTCTATTTTCATCGGAACAGCGTGCTCCCTCCTGACGCATATGATCGTCTCGCGGTGGGTACGCGCGTCACGTTCGCTGAAGAGATGGGCGAGAAAGGGCCGCAGGCCAGCACGGTGAAGCTGCTCGGAAAGCGCGGATTGCGGGTATGAACCATTCCGCCGTAGCGCCTCAGAACAAGGCCGGATGGGCGCATTTCCCGCACGATGCCGACGTCGGCGTGCAGGGATGGGGGGCGACGGTAGCGGAGGCCTTCGAGCAGGCGGCTCATGCGTTGACGGCTGTCATCACCCATGCGGAGGTCAGGCCGCAAGTCGCCGTCGAAGTGAAGTGCGAGGCGTCGGACATCGAGCTTTTGTTCGTCGAGTGGCTCAACGCCATCATCTATGAAATGGCGGTCCGGAGCATGCTGTTTGGACGTTTTGCGGTGCGTATCGACGGTGGGCGGCTGGATGGGACGCTATGGGGTGAGCCGGTCGACGTCGCTCGCCATGCCCCGGCCTGCGAGCCGAAGGGCGCGACCTATACCGCGCTGAAAGTGTCCAAGAACGCCGACGGCACGTGGTCCGCAGCCTGCATCGTGGACGTGTAACGGAGATCGGCCATGGATCCCGCTCGCTTCACCCGGGTCGACGCCACCACGTGGCGGATCGAGCCGCGCGGCGCAATGCACGTGCCGGCGATCATTTATGCCGACGAGGATCTGATCCGGGGCATGGATGACAAGGTCTTTGAGCAGGCGGTGAATGTGGCAACGCTTCCCGGGATCGTGGCGGCTTCCTATGCCATGCCTGATGCCCATTGGGGTTACGGTTTCCCGATCGGCGGCGTCGCGGCGTTTGATCCCGATCAAGGGGGCATCGTGTCTGCAGGCGGCGTCGGATTCGACATCTCGTGCGGGGTGCGCACGATGCTGACCGGTCTCACCGTCGCCGACATTCTTCCGGTGCAGACATCGCTTGCCGACTCGCTCTTTCGCCAGATCCCGGCCGGAGTCGGCAGCAAGGGCGCAATCACCCTCGACGCGACCGACATGAATGCGATGTTGTCCGGCGGTGCCCGTTGGTCGGTTGAGCGCGGCTGGGGCGAAGCGCGGGACCTCGGTCGGATCGAGGAGGGGGGGATGATGGCAGGTGCGAAGCCTGAGCTTGTTTCCGATCGCGCCAAGGAACGCCAGCGCCGGGAGATGGGCACCCTCGGCTCCGGCAACCACTATCTGGAGGTCCAGGCGGTTGCGGAAATCTTCGATGCATCGGCGGCCCAGGCGTTCGGGCTTGCGCAGGATCACGTCGTCGTCACCATCCATTGCGGATCGCGCGGGCTCGGTCACCAGATCGGCACCGAGTTCCTGAAGGAGATGGTGGTGACCGCGGAAGCCTCGGGCATCGAGCTTCCCGACCGCGAGCTCGCTTGCGCTCCGATCAACTCGGAAGTCGGCCAACGCTACCTGGGCGCGATGCGTGCGGGAATCAATTGCGCCCTCGCCAATCGCGAGATTCTCGGCCACTATGCACGGCGGGTTTTTGCCCACTTTTTTCCGAACTGCGATCTGCAGCTGTTGTTCGACGTCTCGCACAATACCTGCAAGGCGGAAAGACACGCGGTCGCGGGGAAACAGCGCGAACTGTTCGTTCATCGCAAGGGTGCGACCCGCGCCTTCGGTCCCGGTCACGAGAGCCTGCCCGAGGCGCTGCGCCCCTTCGGTCAGCCGGTGCTCATCGGCGGCAGCATGGGAACGGGCTCATACATTCTGGTGGGCGAGGCAACCAGCGAGGAGAAAGCCTTCTCGTCGGCGTGTCATGGGGCCGGCCGCGCGTTGTCGCGCCACGCGGCGCTCAAGCGCTGGAGCGGTCGGAAGATCGTCGACGACCTCGCGTCGCAAGGGATTTTGATCCGCAGCCCGTCGACGCGCGGCATCGCCGAGGAGGCCCCCGGCGCCTACAAGGACGTGGGTGCCGTCGTCGCCGCAGCCGAGCATGCCGGCCTTGCCCGCAGGGTGGCGCGTCTGCGACCGCTGATCTGTATCAAGGGATAGGTGCGCCCGAGCGCACGCCTCGCATCGCCTTCAAGGGAGCTGCGACGACGAACGGGCCGGCTTCGGTATCGGCCGCAGAAGCAGGATCATGATCGCTCCCGCTGCGAGCGAGGCGCCCGCGATGAAAGTCCCGCTAGGGCCAGCGAGCATCCACAGCGCGCCGGCGCCGGCGCTCGCGACAAACGTACTGGCGCCGACGGCCAGATCGTAAATCCCGAAGGCCGTGCCGCGCAGCCGTTCCGGCGCAGCATCCGCGATGGCGGCCGAAAGAAGCCCTTGCGTCACTCCCATCTGCAGGCCCCACAGTGCCGCCCCCAGCACGGTCATCCAGACGGTACGCGCGCCGGCAAGCGTGAGGTCGGCCGCGATGAGGGTAATCGCGCCGATGCCAAGCTGGAGGTGGCGATTTACGCGATCCGCGAGAATTCCGAACGGATAGGAGGCCGCGCAATAGGCGAGATACATGGCGACCAGAATGATCGGCACGAACGCCGCATCGACGTGAACATCGTGCGCTTTCAACGCCAGGAATGCGGGGCTGAAACGAGCCAGCGAGAAAATGGCCGCAATGGCGATTGCCCACCAGAAAGGTACCCTCAGCAGCGCGAGATCGCTGCGACGGATCCCCCAGCTGTCATCGGGATAGGGGTGCGCAGGCTCTTTGACGCCGACGAGGAGGACAACCAGCGACGCAAAACCGGGAATGAGCGCAACCCAGAACACCAATCGAAAATTGTCGCCGCTCAAGGTCATGAGCGCGATCGCCGTGAGCGGACCCAAGACGGCGCCGACGGTGTAGAGCGCCAGCCGCAGGCCGAACCCCGTGCCGCGAATTGCGGTAGGGGTCACATCGGCCAGCAGCGCATCGCGTGGAGCGTCCCGCATGCCCTTGCCGAGCCGGTCGGCGATACGTGCCACCAGCACGGCCGATGCCGACTCGGCAAATGGAAACAGCAGCTTGTTCACCGCCGACAGCCCGTAACCCAGAGCCACAAGCGGCTTGCGGCGCCCGATCCAGTCGCTGACCACGCCCGAGAAAATCTTCACGAGGGAGGTCGTTGCCTCCGCAGTGCCCTCGATCAGGCCAACCGCGGCGGTGCTCGCCCCGAGCACCGTGACAAGAAAGACCGGAAGCACGCCATAGATCATGGCCGACGACATGCCCATCAGCAGGCTGACGACACCAAGCACCGCCACGTTGGGGGAGAGGGAACGCTGCGCGGAGCGAGAGGGGTTGACGGGCTGCGTCATTGATCCACGACTGGCGCGACTGGTTTGATGAGCTCGCCGAGGTCCGGTTCTCCGCAGCCGGCGGCAATGACACTGCGCACCGCGTCCCGAAGTTGCACCACCGCGGCAAAATCCGTGCCCTTGGGCGCGATCGGGTTCTCGATCGTCACGCTGATCGGACTCCATCTCGGGAACCACTGCTCGCCCCGCAGCATCGAACGCGTGCCGCGAAGGATGGCCGGAATCACCGGCAGATTGGCCTCCGCCGCGACCCGAAACGCGCCGAGATAAAATCCGGACAGACCGACCCGGCGCGTGAAGGTGCCTTCCGGAAAGAACACGAGGAGGCGCTTCTCCCGCGCCGCCGCGGTTACGCTTTCGAGATCCGCCATACTATCGCTGACGTCGAAGCGCTCGAGAAACAGGACTCCGAGGCGACGCAGCAGCGGACCGGCAAAAATCTGGCCGGCGAGTTCCTTCTTGACGACATAGGCCGGTTCACCGGGAAGCACGGCGGCCACGATCACCGCATCCATGTAACTGGAATGATTGAGCGCCAGGACGCCGCCGCCGCTTGGCAGGTGGTTGGCGCCGGTCACGGACACCGGGATTCCGAGCGCCGCCAGCGCGGTGCGAGCGAGCGCCCGGACCGCGCTCCATCGCCAGGTCGGGCGCGGGAGCATCATCACGGCGAGCCAGCCGAGGAGGAAGAAGGTCGCCATCACCGTCCACCACCAGGCGGCATAGAGCAGCGCCCCGATGCTGCGGCCCACCTGCGAGACGCGTGTGCCCAGCCCCGCGATGCTCAAGCGCGCGAGTTGCCACCAGAGCGCACGCTGCGGGAGTGCCAGATTCTTTCCCAAATAGAGGTCTCTCGCAGCGGCTCTCCTGATCTTGCCGCTCGCGGTCTTCGGAACAGTGCCGGGCTGCACGAGCACTATTTCGTCCGGCGGGCCGCCGACAATTTGGGTTGCAACCTGCTGGGCGTGAACTTTCAAGGCCGCCTGCGCGGGAGGGTTGATCCCGTCGGTCTCGGCCAAGATCACGACGCGCTCGGTGCCGGAGGCCGGATCAGTGACGCCAAAGGCGGCGACGCCGTTCTTGCGCAAACCGGGAATGGCTCCGACGGCCTCTTCGATCTCGTGCGGCGCGATGTGTTGACCGGCGCGGATGATGACGTCCTTGATCCGGCCGGTGATGAAGAGGTCGCCGCCAGCCATATAGGCGCGATCGCCGGTATCGAGCCACCCATCGTGGAACAGGTCACGGGTCTTGGCCGCATTCTCGAAATAACCCGACGTCGCCGATGGACCGCGAAATTCGAGGCGGCCCTCCCGGCGCTCTCCCAGCTCTCGGCCCATGTCGTCGATGATGCGGATTTCGTGATCGGGGATCGGTTGCCCGCAAGCCACGATCTCGATGGCGTTGAGGTCATCCGGCCGTGCGGGTTCGGCGATCCCTCGCGTACTTAAAGCCGATCGATCCACCCGGTCGATCCGCGGCGGACGACCCGGCGGCGGCAAGGTGACCGCCACAGCATTTTCCGCAAGGCCCTAGACCGGGGCCATGGCTCCGGGGCGAAATCCGTACGTGCCAAAACGAGCTATGAACCGGCGCAAAGTCGCGACGCTCACCGGCTCGGCGCCGTTTCCGATGAAACGGAGCGAACTGAGGTCCAGACCCTTCAGGTCGGAGTCATCGATCTTATTGAGACACAGCTCGAATGCGAAATTGGGCGCGGCGGAAAGCGTGCCGCGAAAGCGATGGATCGCCCACAACCAGCTTTGCGGCCGTGCAAGAAAGCTCAACGGCGACATGGCATAGAGGGGCGCCCCATAATAGAGGCAGCCCAGCCACGCACCGATCAGTCCCATGTCGTGATAGAGCGGCAGCCAGCTCACGAAGACGTCCGCGGAGCTCGCCTCAACCGCGCGGCCGATCGCGCGGATATTCGCGAGCAGGTTGGCGTGAGACAGCACAACCCCCTTGGGATCTCCCGTGCTGCCCGACGTGTACTGAATCAGCGCGGTCGCGGACCCGTTCTGCAGGTTCGGCAACGCGATATCAGCCGAGGGGAGCGAGAGCGTCGCTGCACTTTCGATCGACGACAATGTCGCAACCAGCCCGCCCAGAAGCGAACCGAGCCTGAGCCCTTCCGGCACCGTGATGAGCATGCGGGCGCCGGCATTGCGAAGGATCCCAGCCTGCCGGCGAGCGTAATCCTCGATCTGGGCGCGTTGCATCGGCGGATAGATCGGCACCGGCACCGCACCGACATAGAGGATGCCGAAGAAGGCCGTGAAAAAGTCCGTTCCCGTCGGGAGCATGAGCGCCACCCGGTCGCCCGGGAGAATGTCGCGGTCGATCAAGCCGGCCGCAATCGCGCGCGCCCCCTTGGCAAGGTCTCCGTAAGTCATCGCGGCGGCGGCGGTTGCATCCTCGTCCAGCACGGTCACGTGCAGGCGGTCGGGATGCTGATCGACATGCCATTCCAGGACGTCAAGTAACGTACGCGCCTCGCCGGCGGCCGGCACCGCAGCCAAGGGCGGCCCCGGCGACACGTCGGCAATCGTTGCCCCGGACTCGCGCCCTTGCTCTAGGGCGCGGAGAAGATCGCCAACGGTATCCGCTTCGACCACGAGCTTGATCGGTAACTGAGCGCCGAACGCACGTTCAAGGCGCAGGACCAGCTCCGTTCGCCCGAGGCTGTCGATGCCGAGATTTTTCTCGAGCCGGCTGGACAAGGATATCTGGCCAGCCCCGCTGTGTCGGGGGTGAAGTTCGCGTGCCAGCTGCGCGACGACCGAAAGCAAACGGCGCTCACGGGCTGCAGGATCGGCCGCAGGTTTCTCCAGTTGATCGGCGAGATTATTCATCCGCGAAAAAGTAGCGGCTGGCGCCCTGGGCCACGTTGATGCGGATCAACTTCGCTGCCGGAGCGGCCTCGATCGGGTGGTCCGGATCGGCCTCGCAGCGCCGACATGCGGGCGCCGGTGCCGGGGATTGATCTCGGCTAGCCTTCAATCTGGTGGGCCCCGCGTCCTGGTGGTCGTGACAGCGACCACGGGATGTCATCGCTTCCTATCCGCTGTCCTGGGGACGTGGATTCACCGGTGATCATGAATTGACCTATCTCAATATTGCTGGCCCTGGCGCGCGTATCTTCGGCCGGCCCGCAGCGATGGGCAGGAGCATGCGCCACGAGGCAGGGCGGTCCCGGTCTGCCGGTGGAAGCTTTTATTCTAATCTGGCGTTGAAAGGTCGGGAAAGACGATGTCGTACGCCGCCCTGATGGTGCATTTCGATGCACGACGAAGTGGCGAGCGACGAGTCCGGCTTGCCGTCGACCTGGCGCATCGCTTTCATGCCGTGCTGATCGGTATAGCCGGGCGCTCGTACCTGCCCCCGTTTCTGGCGGAAGACACTGTCGGCGATGCTGAACGGGATGACGGTGAGCGGAGGGAGATGACGCAGCTTCTTGCCGACATGGAAAAACAATTTCGCGCCGCCGCCAAGAACGCCAAGCAGGTGGAGTGGCGCGGAATTCTTGACGATGCCAACAACCTTGTTCCGCGCGAGGCGCGCGCGGCAGACCTTGTCATTATCGGACGTAAGCAAGATCCAAGAGATCTGTATTACTCCCTCGATCCAGGCATCACCATTCTCCGCGCCGGGCGTCCAGTCCTGCTGGTGCCAGACGCGATCGATTCGCTTCCGGCCCGGCGTGTCGTCGTGGCCTGGAAGGACACTCGTGAGTGTCGTCGCGCCGTTCGCGATGCGCTTCCGTTTCTGAAGGAAGCGAGCGAAATCATGATCGCCACGGTCTCCGAGCATGGCACCGGGGCACAAGCCAAGCCCAGCATCGACGACGTTGAGAACTACCTGGTCCGCCACCAGAGCTCTGTCGGTGCAAAGGTCTATCTTCATGCCAAGCAATCGATCGCGACCGAACTCCTGCGGTTTGCCGAAGATGAACGAGCCGATCTGATTGTGGCCGGCGGCTACGGCCATAGCCGACTGGGCGAGTGGGCTCTCGGCGGGGTTACACGCGAGTTGCTGTCGGACAGCCCCATATGCTGCCTGTTCTCGCATTGAGCGCATCGGGCGTTTACCGGACCGAGGCGCTGGCCGTTCCTGTGTTCTGTCTTCCGATTGGCGAGGTGGAGATCGGATATCGATCGGTTACGGGCACAATCGCCGGAGCAGAGCGATCTTGCCAAATTTGATCCGTCTCAAGGTCCTCTCGCTGGGCGTTTGCGAATGTTGATTAACATCATGCATAAGAGGAGCCAGCGATGGCGCACAAACGGGTTATGTTTCGTTCCGCGGCCCGGGAGAAGATCCTCCGAGGGGCGACGCAACTCGCCGATGCGATCCGCGTCACGTTGGGGCCAAAATCAAAATCGGTCCTCATTCAGAGGAAATGGGGCGCCCCGATCGTATGTAACGACGGGGTGACCATCGCCAAGGAATTCGACTTGACCGATAGCGAGGAAAATCTTGGCGCGCAGGTTCTCCGCCAGGCCGCCGAAAAGACCGGTGAAATTGTCGGTGACGGTACCAGCACATCCACGCTTCTCGCGCATGCGATTTTTGCGGACGGAGTGCGCAACGTCGTCGCCGGCGCCAGTGCAATCGACCTCAAGCGCGGCTTGGATCGCGGCGTCAAAGCAGCGATCGATGCGCTCAAGATCATGTCCCGCCCCGTCAAGACCCGCAAGGAGAAGGCCCAGGTTGGAACGATTTCAGCCCACAATGACGAAACCGTCGGCGAGCTGGTCGCGGAGGCGATGGAAAAAGTCGGGGGTGACGGCGTCATAACAGTTGAGGAGTCGAAGACGACCGAGACCATTCTCGACCTGGTCGAGGGGATGCAGTTCGATCGCGGGTTCGTTTCGCCCTATTTCGTCACCGACGCTGAGCGGGTGGAGGCCGTGCTGGAAGACCCTTACATCCTGCTGTCCGACAAGAAGCTTGGCATCCTGAGGGACATGCTTCCGCTGCTCGAACAGATGGCAAAATCGGGTCGTCCGCTCCTCGTGATCGCGGAAGATGTGGAAGGCGAGGCTTTGGCAACGTTGATCGTCAACCAGATCCGCGGCGTCTTGAAGGCGTGTGCCGTCAAGGCGCCCGGATTTGGCGACCGGCGCAAGGCCATCTTGGAGGACATCGCGATTCTGACCGGCGGGCAGGTGGTGTCCGAGGAGCTTGGTTTGAAGCTCGAGACCGCGACGATCGAGCAGCTCGGACGCGCCAAGCGCGTCGTCGTCGACAAGGACCACACGACCATCATCGGAGGAGCGGGAGCTCGCTCGGCCATCGACGGCCGGATCCAGCAGATTCGGCACGAGATGGACAAGACCACGAGTGACTACGATCGCGAGAAGCTGGAGGAGCGGCTGGCGAAGCTGGCGGGCGGGGTCGCGGTGGTGCGGGTCGGGGCGCCGTCCGAGTCTGAGATGAAATCAAAAAAGGAAGCGCTGGACGACGCCATCAGCGCCACCAAGGCGGCAGTGGCCGAGGGGATCGTCCCCGGAGGGGGGCTTGCGCTGCTCCGTTGCACCGAAGCCGTGGCTGCCGAGGAGGCAAAATGTACCGGCGATGAGAGGACCGGGCTGCAGATACTCAGGCGTGCGCTCGAAGCGCCGGCGCGTCAGATCGCCGAGAATTCCTCCATCGATGGCGGCGTCGTGGTCGCCCGCATGCTGGAGGGCAAGGGCAACTATGGCTTCGACGCCGCTCGCAAGGAATATGTCGACCTCGTGGAGGCGGGCATCATTGATCCGTCCAAGGTCGTCCGTATCGCGCTGGAGAATGCGGTATCTGTGGCAAGCGTGTTGCTGCTCACGGAAGCGACCATGACGGAGGTTCCGGAAGAGAAGAAGGAGTCGACGCGCGAAGCGGAGATGGCCATGTAGGGGCCAGGTGCGCGGCATCTCGCGATGAGGGTCGCTTTTGTCTCCTTCAATTATGCCGCCATGCGGATTTCGGCCTAACGAAACACGCGCTTTGACGGCGCAGCATCTCTCTCCTTCGGCTTCGTCGCGGCTTCCTGATGGCCGACCTTGTCGCCGTCAACCTCGACTTCGCGCGTGTCTGCGTGAAGCGTCCAGTCAGCCAGTTTACAAAGGCGCTCATAGCGGCGCTCCGCCGCCTGGATTGCCCGGTCAGCGCTTTTGGCGTGGCGAATTTCGATGCGTTGCTGAGGGCACTTGAATATATGCCCGTCCGAGCTCGACACATTCTTGAAGAACGTGACCAGATACCGGTTCATGACCCGCACACCTGTTTCTAAAAGCATACCGCCAGCCGGTGGGGTGGATTTGATTTAGCGCAAAAGCATGTGTCCCCTTGTCATCCCGCCGCGCAGCGTTGGCGAGGTTCGCAAAGCCGGTGGCGTGCCGGAGCCAGATTCAGCTTCTTAAGGAGGGGCCGCCGGCCCTTTTCCTGCGGCAAAAACCGCTTCCGAGCACGGAGAATCTGAAGCAGTTGCCATGAGCTGCGCGGCTTGCGCCGAAGAGCGCCGGTTCTTCCCTTCGATCGAAGCTCGTCCGAACCGGGATCGTACGCGCTCAGCGATCATTGCTCCAGGCAATACTCGTCGACTGCCATGCCCACGTGCCTGGCGCGTGCGGCGGCATATCCCATGATGATCGAGCCCGGCGTCAATTCCGTGATGTTGTGCACCGCGCCCGCGCGCCCGAGCATGCGGACGTGCCAATCATATTGCAGCATGAGGGACGCTTCGTCGCCGTCGGCGGTGCGCGCTTTGACCAGCAGCAGCGGACGCGTTTCGATCTTGGCCCGGCCGACCACCACGGGCCGGGTGTCGCCGTTGACCCTGACCGCGGTCACCGTGTGCCCCTGCCGCAATTCGCTCAGATAATTGGTGCGGTCGGGGGAGGACAGAATATACGAACTCACCGCGCCGGCGTTGACGCGGAACGGACGCGTCGGCATGTACGGAAGCGGGTGGGTTTCGCTGCAGCAGAGCAAGAATCCGCCGCCGAACGCGCCCACCAGAAGGCCCTCATCGAGGAAGAAATTGGAGCACGTGTCGACGCAGACCCGGTCGCCCGTGCCCGCGTCGGCGATCTCCGTCACCGCGAATTCCTTCAACGCCAGTTGCCCGCGCACCGGGCTGCAAAGACGCCCGAGTGCTTCGACCTCGGCGGCGGAGCGCGGCGTCATGATCACCCCGTCCGGGCCCGACTCCAGCACGCTCATGACCATTTTCGCTTCCGCCAAATCGGATACGAAGGTCATGATCTTTGCGCCGCGCCGGGAGCCCGCCGCCAGCACGATCTCGAGCGGGATTTTGGTCGGGTCCTTGAACCGGATGACGGTCAACAGCCCGGCGCGGACCGCCGCGCACGCCTCTTCCAGGCTTTCCCTGTTCTCGACGTCCACGAGAATGCCGTCTTTCTTGCTGTGCCGCAGATGCGACGCGGCGAGGCCGGAGCCATCGCCGTTATAGCAGTGAACGCATATGTCGGCCTCGGCGTTGCCTCCGCCGGCAGCGCTGCTTCCGTTCTTGAATGCCACCCACTGGAGGCCGGCCTGACGCGTCGCGAACGTGCTGTCGGCGTCGCTGTCGAACACCACGCCCTCGATGCGATGCTCGGCGGCCGCCGATATGATGTCGGATATCTCGTCGCGCTTGCAGCCCCGGATGTCGATCCATGCCGTCGTCATCGCACGCGCTCCTGGCTGTCCAGATCCAAGCTCGTTGAGAAACCCATCTGGCCGTTGCCTGAAGCCGCGAGGGGCGGGGTATCCGCACGATGGGCATCGTCGATGGACGCAGACATGAGTCGTCGGACCTCGCGCACCTTGGCCGCGGGATCCGCCGCCATGAAGATGTTGCGTCCGGCCGCGAGTCCGCGCGCGCCGCTGGTCATGACATCGGCGACGAAAGCGCCGAACTGGTGATCCGACACCTGGGCCCCGCCGGCGGCAAGCACCGGAATCGGGCACGAATCGATGACGCGCTTCATCGCCGTGACCGGACCATGCAGCGGCAACTTGACGATATCCGCCCCCAGGTCGACGGCCAGCGACGCGGCATGCAGCAATGTGTTGAGCTCCGGGTGATCCTTGATCCCGGGGCCACGCGGATAGACCATCGCCAACAACGGAAGGCCGGCGCGCTCGCAGGCATCGGCCACGGCCGCCATGCTTTGGAGCTGCCGGTCCTCCGTGAGCGAGCCGATATTGACGTGAACGCTGACCGCGTCCGCGCCTCGGCGCAGACAATCCTCGACCTCCGCCACCTGATACTTGAACGTGGGGTCCGCGGCGTACTTGGTCGAGGCGCTGAGATGGACGACGACCGCAAGCTTGGCATAGACGGATGGCGGAAGCAGCCGCAGGCGCCCCTTGTGCACGACGATGGCGTCGGCGCCATTGTCGGCGAGGGTGCCGAGCAGTGCATCGTAGCCGCGCACGTCGGTAAATGGCCCGTCGGTGACGGTGTGGTCCAAGGGAACGAGAAGCAGCGGACTCGCATCTGCTTTGAACAGCCGCCCCAGGCGCAGGGATCGTCCGGACTTGCTCATGCTGACCGACCTCTCGATAGCGCGCACACCGGCGGCATGACTTGTTCAGGCCCGGGTCTAGCGGCCGCTCGCGGCCTTATCGAATTGCGCCCGGCAGCGCGGGCTGAGCTGGGACATCTTCGATGCCAGGCACGAAGCGATGCGGGCTCTGTTCGGTATCGCGGCAATGCAAAGGGTCATCGCATCGCCCATGCAGGCCGCGCGTTCCTCCGCGGTAGGCTTGCTGACGCTGGCAAGCGCCGCGGTCGAAACGCCGCCCAGCAGCAAGCCTACCGCGGCGAACATCCCAGTGCGAGTCTTGATCATGGCCATCTCCCTCGGGCGCACGTCCCGCCATTGACATCGATGACGGATGTTGTGCCGTCCCCACCGGAGACAATCTGTGATGGCGATCACAGGAGCGCGCTTTTGCACGAACGCGCCGGTACAGCTATGGAAACTCGCTAGCGCGCAGCCGGGCCTGGGAAATATTTTCAACGCAGCGGATTCACGGCCGAGCAGTACAGCCGGCGCAAGCGGTCGCGATCCCACTCACGCGCGCCAGCGCTCGTGATCAGTTCGGTCAGTGCTGATTCGCTGCGTCATAGGGCGCCGCTATCGCTTGATGAACAGGCCGCGCAAGGTCGGCTTGCGGCCCCAGTCGATGTCGGCGATCCGCCAACCCTCCCGCAGCTTGACGAGATCGAGCACCACGGTGGTCGGCTTGTCCAGGTTCTTGAAAGAGACGGTCGCGCTCGCCTTGTCGGCGCCGGTATCGCGGACCGCGACGTCGACCGCACTGATGTCCCAATCCTGGGCATCGATGAAAGGATCCATGTCGAGCGTCGAGACCTCGCCGCGTCGGGCGGCCTTGTTGCGGTCCCTGCTGATCAGCGCCGCAAGCCTTGGCTCGAAATAACGCTTCACCGTGGCGTCGGTGTCGAGCGCAACTCCCTTTGCATCCTTTCCTTTGTAGGGCGCGTAGATCGCTTCCACGAACGCGGTGGCGGACGGTTCGGCCGCCGGTACCCCGCCAGGAGTGAAGACAGCGCCGACGCAAAGGGCTAGAAGGAGGTCGCGTCGCGCGATCATGATGGTTCCCTGCGGCGTGAAGGGGGCCGTCAAGCCTGACGCGACACTATCACGTGTGGCGAACATCCGCGGCTTCGCTGGGCGGTCGGCAAGGCCGGCGAACACGTCAACGATTTCGTTCGCCGCGCAGCATTGGGGCCGTGGAGGCTGCCGGCTGCTCCTGGTCGAACGAGTGGCCGCCTACGCGCCGGCGCGGGCCGCGGGCGCGCGCCCGGCAGATCGATTTCCTCGCTCCTGATGATCGGAGGCGCCCGCGATCCTGGAGCGCTCGGATCGCGCCGGTGGCCCTGGCTATTTGCCGGCGGCGCTCTTGCTGCCCGCCGCGCTCCACTCCACCCGAGGCCGATGCGGCCGGAAAGACTTGTGGACTGGAGTTGCGTTGCGACCATTCGCTGTTATTGCGCCCACCCGCTCGCTGTCGGGGCGCTCGACGCAGCGGATGAGATCCCCGACCACATGGATCTGGTCCACATCGTCGTCCGTGATCTCCACGCCGGCGAACTGATCTTCGATCGCGATCACCAATTCCACGCGGTCGAGCCAGTCGGCACCGAAATCGTCGGCGAAGTGTGCGTCATCGGTGACGCGTTCGATGCCGACGCCCAGATGCTGGGCGATGAGCGCACGGAGCTTGCCCGACCCAAGGCCGTCCTTCATCGCGGTCGCCGGCTCGATCATAGGTATGCTGATATTCATGATGTGCCCCCAAGTACTAAGGCGGTCCCCCCGATATCGGGTCACGTCGCCGCCCCGGCGCGACCCGTCGATTGCAGAACGTCCCGTGACGATCGCTGAACCGTCTAATCGGGCGCCGTCTCATGGCCCGGGTCGATCGCCGGGACGGTCATTGTCTGCAGGCCGGCGTCCATCTCGGCCGCCTTGCTCTTGAACTCGCCGGCCATGCTGAACAGCCGGCGCGCGACGACGAGATCCCTGCAGGATTGCCCGAGCCGCAGGCAGGTCGCCGCTTGGTGACGGAAATAGTCTGCGTCCGGTATGTGCATAGATGTCGCCCCCATACTTGCCCCGTGATGACACGGGGCTATCCCCAGCCGGCAAACGTTTCGTCAGTGCAATGGTTCCGCTGCGCCTTTGCATTTTTTTCGTGCCATGCCGTCGCGGCGGCCGTGCATCAGCCGAGCATCGGCGCAGGTATCGCGTATGGTGCCGGAGCGGTATGCGAGGATTGGCGAGCACGGAGGTTCGCTATCATTTTACCCGAGCGGGCAGAGTTCAGCGCAGAGAAAGTCGGTCATGATTCTTTTCGAATGGATTTTGGTTCTCCTGTTCGCAGCCGTGGTGCTGACCGCTGCAGCCGAGCGCTTGCGCGTGCCGTACCCCTCGCTGCTGGCCATCGCCGGCGCCGGTATCGCCTTCCTGCC
>DASSJW010000509.1:0-5383 GCA_035690995.1 Xanthobacteraceae bacterium | reverse complement strand
CTTCGCGCTCGCGGGCGGCGCGCCGGGCGGCGGCCTCGGCAAGCGCGCGTTCCGCCGCCGCTGGAATAGGCCTTCTGGCGCCTGACGGGGCCGGCATGTCGGTTGGCTTTGCGCGGTCCATGCAGCTCTCCATGCTTGCGGGAACGGCAAAATCAAGATGCGCCACGAATGGTGGGAAAATGTGACAGGGAACTGCGGCACGAGGAAGCGGCCTCTGGCAGCTTGGCGGTGGGGACCCAACATTTCCACGGTGAATGCTGGACCTGGCGCGGGCCGGAATGCGTTCTCCCGACACGCCGGCCACCCGAGGGAGCGACCATGAACTACCTGCGTACCGCCATTCTGCTGGCGGGGCTGACCGCCCTGTTCATGGGCATAGGCTATCTCATCGGCGGCGCGGGCGGGGCGGTCATCGCTCTCCTCGTCGCGGCCGGCATGAACCTTGTGACCTATTGGAACGCGGACCAGATCGTGCTGTCGATGCACGACGCCCACGAGGTCGACGAAAGCACGGCTCCCGACCTCGTTCGCCTGGTGCGCGACCTCACGCGCCGCGCTGGCCTGCCGATGCCGCGGGTCTATCTCATGGACAATCCGCAGCCCAATGCGTTCGCCACCGGACGCAATCCGCAGCATGCGGCCGTGGCGGTGACGACCGGCCTGTTGCGGATGCTGTCGCGCGAGGAAATCGCCGGCGTGATCTCCCACGAACTCGCCCACATAAAGAACCACGACACGCTGACGATGACGATCACCGCGACCATCGCTGGCGCGATCTCCATGCTCGCGCAGTTCGGGATGTTCTTCGGTGGCGGCCACCGCGACAACAACAATGGCCTCGGCGTGATCGGCACGCTGGCCATGGTGATCCTGGCCCCGATCGCGGCGATGCTGGTGCAGATGGCGATCAGCCGCACGCGCGAATACGCCGCCGATGACCTCGGCGCCCGCATCAGCGGGCAGCCGGACGCGTTGGCATCGGCGCTGCTCAAGATTTCGAACGCCGCCCAGCAGATCGAGAACTATTCGGCGGAGCGCAACCCGGCGACCGCGCATCTCTTCATCGTCAACCCCCTGACCCACCATGGGATCGACAACCTGTTCTCGACCCATCCTTCGACCGAGAACCGCGTCGCGGCGCTCGAGCGACTGGCCGCCGAGATGGGGCGCGGTGGATTCGGCCGCCGCCGCCCGACGGCACCCGACTATCCGCCGCGCTCGGCGAGCCCATGGGGGAACGCCGGTGGCCGCGGCGGTCCTTGGAGCTGACGGGTTGGATGGTCAGCCGACAGACAATTGCCATCCCCGCGGGCGCAGGCATCAGCTACAGTCATAGCCGCGACCGCGCATCGTGCAATCTCGGGATCAGCGCCTCCTCCGCCGCCGTCTGTGTCTCGGGCGGAAGATCAGCCCGATAACGATCACGACGACCGAGGATACCGCGCCTGTCCATTCCGCGCATGACCCCGCGTCCTTCCGGCGTTGAACCTCCCGGCTTTGCCGCGCGCCGGATCGCGGCCGACATCCTCGATGGCGTGCTGCGGCGACGGCGGCCGCTCGACGAGCAGTTCGACGACCGCGCGGTGCATCGCGACTTTGCCGCCTTGCCGGATCGCGACCGTGCGCTGGTGCGCGCGCTGGCGACAGCGGTGTTGCGCCGGCTCGGTACGCTGCGGCATCTCCTCGGCCGTCGGCTCGTGCGTGGGCTTCCCGCCGACGCGCCCCGGCTCGAAACCGCGTTGCTGATCGGCGCGGCGCAGATCCTTTGGCTCGAGGTACCGGACCACGCCGCCGTCGATCTCGCCGTGCGCTTGGCGCAAGCCGACCGACGCGCCGCGCGTTACGCCGGCCTTGTCAACGCGGTGCTGCGCGGGATCGCGCGCGACGGCGCACAGGACCTCGCCGCTCTCGACACCATCGCGCTGGACACGCCCGCCTGGCTGATGACGCGTTGGGTGGGGAATTACGGCGCGGAGACCGCGCACGCGATCGCCGGCGCCAACGGAAACGAGCCGGCGCTCGATCTGACGGTGAAGAACGACCCCGACCACTGGGCGAGCGCGCTCGGCGGGCGCGTGCTTCCCACCGGCTCGGTGCGCGCGCAGGTGCATGGACCGGTCTCGCAGCTGCCGGGCTATGCCGACGGCGCGTGGTGGGTGCAGGACGCCGCGGCAGCGCTGCCGGCGACGCTTCTGGGCGATGTGCGCGGGCGCGCCGTCGCCGACCTGTGCGCCGCGCCGGGCGGCAAGACCGCCCAGCTCGCCGCCGCCGGCGCCCGCGTCGTTGCGGTCGACCGCGCACCCGCCCGGCTCGAGCGGCTGCGGCAGAACCTTTCCCGCCTGCAGCTGCCGGCGGAGACCGTCGCCGCCGACGTCACGCAATGGCGGGCGGGGCCATTCGATGCCGTCCTGCTCGATGCGCCCTGCTCCGCGACCGGAACTATCCGCCGCCATCCCGATATTCCCTGGCTCAAGAGCGAGGACGACATTGCCGCGCTGGCCGGACTGCAACGTCGGCTCATTGCCCAGGCGGCCGAATTGACCAAGCCGGGCGGCCTTCTTGTCTACTGCACCTGCTCGCTCGAGCCGGAGGAGGGCGTCGAGATCGTCCGCGATCTCCTCGAGCGCAATCCCAGCCTGCATCGCCAGCCCATCGCGCCAGCCGAGGTGTATGGTCAGGGCGAATGGCTCACGCCGGACGGCGACCTGCGGACACTGCCCTGTCACCTGCCCGACCCCGATTCGCGCATGGCCGGCCTCGACGGCTTCTACGCCGCGCGTTTGCGCAGGATTTGAAGGGCTTATCCGCGGTTGGCCGAGAGCCCACCCTTCGCTATGTTCCGGCCACGGGAGTGAGAACGCCCGCCAGGAGGGGAGCCACCGCCTCGATGTCGCGCGTTTCCGTCGCGGAACGTACCAGACTGTCCGTGTTCCTGGCGCGCGGCCTTGCCCGCAAGCTCACCAGCCGCGTAACGACGCATCCGATCGTCAACTGGCCGTTTTCCTTCGGCAAGGCCGACCGCGTCGTCATCGCACCGCAGGACTTGCGCACGACCGATGCGACGCGCGCAGCCGAGATCTATGCCGGCCGCTTCGTGTTCGCCGGCAAGGTCGTGCTCTGCGACTCCCGCTCGCCGTTCGAGATTACCGCGCCGTCCGAGGACTGGGCGGTCGCCTTGCTGAGCTTCGGCTGGCTGCGCCATCTGCGCGCCGCTCAATCCGGCATCACCCGCGCCAACGCACGCGCGCTGGTCGACGAATGGATCGCCCTCAACAGCGCCCACGATAGCATCGCCTGGCGGCCCGACGTGGTCGCGCGCCGCGTGATCTCCTGGCTGAGCCAGGCGCCGTTGCTGCTCGACGATGCCGACGTGCAGTTCTACCGGCGCTTTCTGCGCAGCCTGACGCGGCAGGTCCGTTATCTCAGGCATACGGTGTCGCAAGCGCGTGACGGCGTGCCCCGCCTGCAGGCCGCCATGGCGCTCACCTACGCCGCACTGTGCATGGCGCGGCAGCAACGCTATATCCGCCCTGCCACCAAGCGGCTGTCGGAGGAGCTCGCGCGGCAGATCCTGCCCGATGGCGGCCATGTCAGCCGCAATCCGGGCGCGCTCATTGAGCTCTTGGTCGACCTGCTGCCGCTGCGCACGGCATTCACCGCGCGCAACATCGCGCCGCCGCTGCCGCTGCTCAATGCCATCGATCGCATGATGCCGATGCTGCGCTTCTTCCGGCACGGCGATGGCAATTTTGCGCTATTCAACGGCATGGGCCCTACCCCGACCGATCTGCTCACCACCATCCTCGCCTATGATGATGCCCGCGGCGCGCCACTCGCGAATGCGCCTCATTCCGGTTATCAGCGCCTGGAGAGCGCCGGCACCCTGGTGCTGATGGACACCGGCCGCGCGCCGCCGATGCCGGTAAGCCAGGAGGCCCATGCCGGCTGCCTGTCGTTCGAGCTCTCGGCCAAGCAGAGCCGCATCGTCGTCAATTGCGGATTGCCGTCGACCAGCCGCGAAGGCTGGCGGCAGGTGGCACGCGCGACCGCGGCGCACTCGACCGTGACGTTCAATGATACCTCGTCGTGCCGTTTCGTCGATTCGGGACCGCTCAAGCGGATGCTTCACGGCATGCCCATGATCGGCGGTCCGCGCCAGGTCCCGGTGACGCGCGAGGACGCACCCAACGGGCTGCTGCTGCGCGCCTCGCACGACGGCTACGCTGACATCTTCGATGTCGTCCACCAGCGCGAGCTCGTGCTCTCCAGCGACGGACGCAGGCTCGATGGCGAAGACCTGTTCACGCCCGCAACCGGCCAGGCGATCCCCGCGGACCGCGACCAGTTTGCGTTGCGCTTCCATCTGCATCCCTCGATCAAGGCGAATCGCGTGGCGGATGGGCACAGCGCGGTGCTGCTGACGCCGAACAAGGAGGCCTGGACCTTCAACGCGTACGAGGACAAGGTCGATCTTGAAGAGAGCGTCTATCTTGCCGGCCCCGATGGCCCGCGCCGCACCCTTCAGCTCGTCATCTACGGCCGTGCCCGCAAAGTCATGCGCGTGCAATGGAGCTTCGCGGCGCAGCCCGCGCCAGGCGCCGCCCCGGGCCCACGCCGCCCGCGCGAGGACGAGCCGCAACTGCCGCTGTGACAGTGGCCGTGATGTCCGCGAAGCATGCATTCGGGATCCGGGACGACGAAATTTGGCGGAACCCTTGTCTCGTCGCGCGGACGGTGATTACTGGATGCTGCGTTACCGGGCATGACAATCTCCTGTGAACTTCATCAAGGCATCATGACCGACCATCTCCGCCGCATTTCCCGCGCGCTCATTTCCGTTTCCGACAAGACCGGCGTGATCGATTTCGCCCGCGCGCTGGCCGGGCACGGCATCGAGCTCGTCTCGACCGGCGGCACGCGCAAGACGCTCGCCGATGCCGGGCTGAAAGTCGTCGACGTGTCCGAACTCACCGGCTTTCCGGAAATGATGGACGGCCGCGTCAAGACGCTGCATCCCAAGGTGCATGGCGGCCTGCTTGCGATCCGCGACAACGCCGAGCATGCAGGGGCGATGAAGGCACATGCCATCGCGCCGATCGATCTGCTGGTGGTCAATCTCTATCCGTTCGAAGCCACGGTCGCCAAGGGCGCGGACTACGCGGATTGCATCGAGAATATCGACATCGGCGGGCCGGCCATGATTCGCGCCGCCGCCAAGAACCATCATGACGTCGCAGTCGTCGTCGATGGCGCGGATTACGCCCGCGTGCTCGACGCGATGAAGGCGACCGGGGGCGCGACTACGCTCGAGTTGCGCAAGGCGCTCGCTGCCAAGGCTTACGCGCGCACCGCGGCCTACGATGCCGCGATCTCCAACTGGTTC
>DASSJW010000508.1:0-7332 GCA_035690995.1 Xanthobacteraceae bacterium | reverse complement strand
ATGACCCACGGGCGCTACCACCCGGTCATGCAGTGCAAGCTCGTCGGCGGCTTCGACGCCAATAACGAGCTGACCGGGCTGCACATGCGGCTGTCGGGCCAGTCGATCCTGGCCAACGTCTTTCCGCAGAACCTCGACAACGGCAAGGATCCCCTCACCTTCCAGGGCCTCCTTCCCGGCAATGGCGAGCACTCGTTCGGCTACTCCGTTCCGAACCTGCTGATCGACCATGCCATGCGCAACCCGCACATCCTGCCGGGCTTCTGGCGGGGCGTGAACATCAACCAGAACGCC
Source organism: Xanthobacteraceae bacterium (assembly GCA_035690995.1). Classification (GTDB taxonomy): domain Bacteria; phylum Pseudomonadota; class Alphaproteobacteria; order Rhizobiales; family Xanthobacteraceae; genus VAZQ01. Next base: position 7,038 of record DASSJW010000508.1, on the reverse strand, counting down.
ATCTTCATCGAGTGTTTCATGGATGAACTGGCGCAAGCCGCCGGCCAGGATGAGCTCGAGTTCCGGCGCAAGCTGATGAGCAAGTATCCGCGCAACCTGGCGGCGCTCAATGCCGTGGCCGAACGGATCGGCTGGGGCAAGCCGGCGCCGCAAGGCGTCTACCGCGGCCTCGCCCAGATGAAGGCGTTTGGCAGCTACGTGGCCGCGGCGGCGGAGGTGTCGGTCTCCGGCGGCAACAAGATCAAGGTCCACCGTATCGTCGGCGCCACCGATCCGGGCTACGCCGTAAATCCGGCGCAGATCGACCGGCAGGTCGCCGGCTCGTTCGTCTACGGGCTGTCGGCGCTGTTCTATGGCGAGTGCACGGTCAAGGACGGCCGCATCGAGCAAACCAACTTCGACACCTACAATTCGATGCGCATCGCCGAAATGCCCGTGGTGGAATCGATCGTCATGCCGTCCGGTGGCAGCGAGCCTTGGGGTGGCGTGGGCGAACCGACGATCTGCGTGGCCGCGCCCGCCGTGCTCAATGCGTTCGCCAAGGCGACGGGCCAGCGCATCCGCTCGTTCCCGCTGAAGAACCACAACATCCAGATGTCTTGAGACCAATAGCCAGCGGCGGCCCTCGCGGCCGCCGCTTCTGTTGCGGTGACCAGGTGGGCGGGATGCAGGCCGGCGCGAAAGTCGCAGGCTTTGCGCCTGCACGGGCTACTTTTTGCCCGGATTGTCGTCTTAAACCTCGCCCGAGGTTGATCGCAAGCCGGTTTGGAGGCGCGGCAGGTTTCGGTGGGGGGAAAGGTGACGCGGCTGACCGTTAACGGGCAGGCCCACGATATCGACGTGGATTCCGACATGCCCCTGCTTTGGGTGCTGCGGGATACGCTCGGCCTGATGGGGACAAAGTTCGGCTGCGGCATCGCGCAATGCGGCGCCTGCACGGTGCATGTGGACGGCGCGCCGGTGCGCTCCTGCGCGCTGCCGATCGGCGCGGTCGGCGACAAGCAGATCACCACCATCGAAGGCCTCGGGTCGGATGACGCACTGCACCCCGTGCAGCGGGCGTGGGTCGAGCACGACGTTCCGCAATGCGGCTATTGCCAGAGCGGAATGATCATGGCGGTGGCCGCCCTGCTCCAGGAAAATCCGAGCCCGACCGACGCGGACATCAATGCCGCCATCACCAACATTTGCCGTTGCGGCAGCTATCAGCGCATCCGCGCCGCGATCCATGCCGCCGCCAGCCAACGGGTGAGTGGGATAAAGTCCCCATGAGCCGCGTTCCGCACCTCAGCCGCCGCACCTTTCTCGCCAGCGCCGCCGCCGTTGGCGGCGCGCTCGCACTCGGCTTCGATATCCCGCTCGCTCCACGGGCCGTCCGCGCATCCGAGTCGCGTGCGGAAATCACGGTCTGGATCGTGATCGAGCCCGATGACGGCGTGATCATTCGCGTCGCCAAGTCGGAGATGGGTCAAGGCATCTTTACTGCCCTGCCGATGCTGGTCGCCGAAGAACTGGAATGCGACTGGAGCAAGGTGAAGGCCGAGTTCGCCTCGCCGCACGAGAACCGCAGTCGCAATCGGGCCTGGGGCAACATGTCGACCGGCGCCAGCCGCTCCATCACCGCGTCGCAGCACGACCTGCGGCGTGCCGGCGCCACCGCGCGCGAGATGCTCATTGCGGCCGCCGCCGCCTGCTGGGACGTGCCTGCCGGAGAATGTACGGCGGCCAACAGCGTCATCACCCACGGTCCGAGCGGACGCACCACGACGTTCGGCCGTGTCGCCACACAGGCCGCCGAGATCCCGCCGCCGGCACAGGTCCAGTTGAAGGATCCGAAGGACTGGAAGCTGATCGGCACCCGACAACGGCGGCTCGACGTTCCGGACAAGGTCACGGGCAAGCCGATCTACGCCATCGACGTTCATTTACCCGGGATGCTGTACGCCGCCATCGTGCAATGTCCCGTGTTCAAGGGCACGGTGCGATCGATCGACGAGACCCCGCTGGCGGGCATGAAAGGCATCCGCCGCGTGGTCAGACTGCCGGACGCGGTGGCGGTCGTGGCAGACACGTGGTGGGGCGCGAAAAAGGCGGCGGAAACGCTGCAGGTGACCTGGGATTTCGCTGACTATGCCGGCGTTTCCAGCCACACAATTCGCGCGGAATTGCGGGCGGGCCTGAGCGCCGGTGATGCGCGCATCGGCCGCAACGACGGCGACGTCGACCGCGCTCTTGCGCAAGCGGCCAAACGGATCGAGGCGGACTACGAGGTACCGTTTCTCGGCCATGCCACCATGGAGCCGCAAAACTGCACCGCGCACGTGACGCCCGACCGGGTCGAGATCTGGGTGCCTACCCAGGATGGAGAAACGGCCCTGGCCATCGCCGCGGATGCTGCCGGGGTGCCGGCCGGCAAGGTCGTGGTTCATAAGATGATGCTGGGCTGCGGCTTCGGCCGGCGCGGGATCTTTCAGGATTTCGTGCGGCAGGCGGTCTTGATCGCGAAAGAGGTCAGCGGGCCGGTAAAGCTCGTTTGGACTCGCGAGGAGGACACCCGTCACGGCTTCTATCGCCCGGTGGCGAGCGCCAGGATGACGGCCGGCCTCGACGCCGACGGCATCCCGATTGCGTGGAAAATCCGCACCTCCGGCCAGTCGATCATCGCGGCGGTCTCTCCCCGCGTCATGCAATTCGGCGTCGACCGGAATTTTCTCCAGGGCCTGCTGGAAGACATGCCCTATCAGGTGCCGAACTATCGCGTCGATTTCGCCATGCGCAACACGCATGTGCCGGTCGGAGTCTGGCGCAGCGTCAACCATTCGCAGAACGCGTTCTTCAAGGAGAGCTTCGTCGACGAGATGGCGCATGCCGCGGCAGCCGACCCCTATCTGTTCAGGCGCACGCTGCTGGCGTCGAAGCCGAAGGAGTTGGCGGTGCTCGACGCCGCCGCCGCGCATGCCGAGTGGGGCTCACCTTTGCCGCCCGGCTTGTTTCGCGGCATCGCCCTTCACGATTCGCAAAGCAGCATCTGTGCCCAGGTGGTCGAGGCGTCGGTCGACCGGGATGGCGAGGTGCGCGTGCACCGGGTGGTATCGGCGATCGATGCCGGCCATGTGGTCAATCCGCTCAGCGTCGAATTGCAGACCGAAAGCGCCATCGTCTTCGGCCTCACCGCGGCGCTTTACGGCGAGATCACCATCAAGCACGGGCAGGTCGAGCAGTCGAATTTCCATGATTATCCGATGCTCCGTCTGGCCGACATGCCGCGCGTGGAGACGGTGATCGTGCCCAGCGAGGGTTCCTGGGGCGGGGCCGGCGAAACCCCCGTTCCTCCGCTCGCTCCGGCTCTGTGCAACGCGATTTTCGCGGCGACCGGCAAGCGCATCCGCTCCCTGCCGCTCAAAAACCACGATTTGAGGAGCGCATAAGAAAAACGCACGGCCGCAAGCGGCACGGAGCAGCATTTCGGGAGGCTCTGACATGGATGCCACACGCGTTGCGACTGCCGCCGCCCTGGTGTTCGCTTTAATCGATTACGCTGCGGCGGCCGGCCCGGCGGATGCACCGCCCGGCGCTCTCTCCTGCTCCGGCTGCCACCCCGGGAGCCGAGCGGCGGATACGACCGTGCCGCGCCTCAACGGCCGCAATCCGGCGGACATCGTCACCGCGATGCAAGCGTTCAAGTCGGGGCAACTTCCCTCGACCGTCATGGACCGCATTGCCAAGGGCTTCTCCGAAGACGAGGTCAAGGCCATCGCGGCCTGGTACGGCGCGCAAAAGGATTGAGGAAGGAGGCCGATCATGACTGCAAAACGCACGAGCCGGCGTGATTTCCTCAAGACCGCGGTTGCGGGAGCTTCGGCGGCTGCGCTGCCGCTGCCGGCGATCGCGCAAGGCACTGGCGGACGCGTGGTCGTCGTGGGCGGTGGTTTTGGCGGCGCGACCTGCGCCCGTTTCATCAGGCGGATCGATCCCCGCATCGCGGTGACCCTGGTCGAGGCCAGCCCGACATTCACCGCTTGCCCGTTCAGTAACCTGATCATTATCGGCCTGCGTGAGCTCAAGGCACAGGAGTTCGGCTACGACAAGCTCGCCGCCGACCAGGTTAGCGTGCAGATCTCCCCCGCGACCGCGATCGACGCACAGGGCCGCAGCGTCACGCTCGGCAACGGCACCCGGCTTCCCTACGACCGTCTCGTGCTGTCGCCCGGGATCGACATCCGCTGGGATGGCCTGCCGGGCTACACCGAAGCGGCCGCCGAGCGCATGCCGCATGCGTGGAAGGCCGGGGAGCAGACGCTGTTGCTGCGCCGCCAGCTCGAAGCCATGGAGGACGGCGGCACGGTGGTGATCTCGGCACCGGCCAACCCTTTCCGCTGCCCGCCCGGCCCCTACGAGCGGGCGAGCCTCATCGCCTATTATCTCAAGACCAAGAAGCCGAAGTCGAAGCTCATCCTGCTCGATGCCAAGGACGCGTTCTCGAAGCAGCGCCTGTTCCAGGACGCGTGGAAGGCGCTCTATCCGAACCTCGAATGGGTCTCGCTCTCGACCGGCGGCAAAGTCACCTCGGTCGACGTCGGCGCGATGACGCTCGTCACCGACTTCGCGCGCTACAAGGCCGACGTCGCCAACGTCATTCCGCCGCAGAAGGCGGCGCGCATCGCCGAGATTGCAGGCGCCACCGACCGCAGCGGATGGTGCCCGATCGATCCGGCAACGTTCGAATCCAAGCTGCAGCCGAACATCCACGTCATTGGTGACGCCTCGATCGCCGGCGCCATGCCGAAATCCGCGTTCACAGCAAATGCCCAGGCCAAGGTCTGCGCGGCGGCGGTGGCGAAACTGGTCGCAGGCGGCAAGCCCGACGATCCCAAGCTCATCAACACCTGCTACAGTCTGGTTGCGCCCGACTACGGCATCTCGGTCGCCGGCGTCTATCGACCGGCGGACGGTCAGATCAAGGATGTGGAAGGGTCGGGCGGCGTGAGTCCCATAAATGCGCCCGCCTCGACCCGGGCGCTCGAAGCCACTTTCGCCCATGGCTGGTTCAGCACGATCACGCAGGAAGTTTTTGGCTGAGCAATACCGCGCGCTCGTTTGCGCGACCGCACTTGCCGCGATGGTTGCCGGCAATCCCGCCCGTGCGCAAGCACAAGAGGGACTACGTCCCTATATAGTGGTTGGCGACGCCATTCCCGAGCCGCTCACCGGCGCGAAAGGCGAGGCGGAACGCGGGCGCGGCATTGTCGTTAACCGGCAGGTGGGCCTTTGTCTCCTCTGCCACAGCGGGCCCTTCCCGGAGGAGAAGTTCCAGGGCACACTGGCCCCGGACCTCAAAGGGACCGGTGCGCGCTGGTCGGAGGGCCAGCTGCGGTTGCGAATCGTGGATGCGAGCCGCTTCAACCCGGACACGATCATGCCACCCTATTATCGTATTGAAGGTCTCACCCGCGTGGCCCCGGCGTTTCAAGGCAAGCCCATACTGACGGCGGAGCAGATCGAAGACGTGGTCGCCTATCTCGCGACCTTGCGTGACGAACGGAACCCATGATGCGTGAGGATCACATAGCGCCGGCGACCCGACGCCGCTTCCTGATCGACACGGCCGCACTGGCCGGCGCGGCCGGCCTCGGCCTGTCGCTGGCGATCAGACCGGCGTCCGCTACGCCCGCCTCGATGCGGGCGGCGATCCGCAGGGTGGTGGGCGAGGCTTCGGTCAAGAAGGGCAGGCTGAAAATCGATCTGCCGCCCCTGATCGAGAACGGCAATGCGGTCCCGCTCACGGTCGCCGCCGAGAGCCCGATGACGGCGGACAACTACGTCAAGGCCATTCACGTCTTCACCGAGAAGAACCCGCAGCCCAACGTGATCAGCGTCCAGCTTGGCCCGCGCGCCGGGCGCGCGACATTCGCGACCCGCATCCGGCTCGCCGATTCGCAGAAGGTGATCGCCATCGCCGAAATGAACGATGGCTCGTTCTGGTCGGACGAGATTGAGGTCATCGTCACGCTGGCCGCGTGCCTCGAAGGAGTGTGACCATGGCCCGCGCCCTCATCAACGTTCCGCCGAAGGCCAAGCGCGGCGAGCTCATCGAAATCAAGACGCTGATCTCCCACAACATGGAGACCGGTTTTCGTCCCGACAACACCGGCAAGCCGGTGCCGCGCGACATCATTACCGAATTCGTCTGCAAGTATAACGGCGAGGAGATCTTCCGCGCCGAGCTGTTTCCGGCGATTGCCGCCAACCCGTTCCTGACCTTTTTCACCATCGCCACCGAGAGCGGCACGTTGAATTTCGAATGGACCGGCGACAACGGCTTTTCCGCATCCGAGTCGGTCAATATCACCGTCGAATGAGACCGGTCGCGGTTGCCGCCGTCGCGACTGCCTTCGTTGTTGCGAACGCTGTCGCTGCCGAAATTCCATCCGCCGACCGAAAGTCCGGCTACGATTTCATGGGGCGTGAAACCCGCGCCATGCAGGACGACGACACCGCCAATCCCGGAATGCTGTGGGTGCTCGACGGCGAGGCGCTGTGGAAGCGCAAGGATGGCGCCGCCGGCAAGTCCTGCGCCGACTGCCACGGCGACGCACAGAGCAGCATGAAAGGCGTGGCCGCGCGCTATCCCGCCTTCAGTCCCGCGCGCGGACGCCCGATCGACCTCGAACAGCGGATCAACATGTGCCGCGTGGACCAGCAGCAATCGACGCCGCTTGCCTTCGAGAGCAAGGACCTGCTCGCGCTATCGGCGTATGTGGGGCGGCAATCCCGCGGCATGCCGATCGACATCGCGGACGACGAGCGCACCAAGCCGTTTTTGCAGGCCGGTCACGACATGTTCAACCATCGGCAGGGACAGCTCAACCTTTCCTGCGCCCAGTGTCACGACGACAATTGGGGGCAGAAGCTCGCCGGCGCTCCAATTCCCCAGGGGCAGCCGACCGGTTATCCGCTCTATCGGCTAGAATGGCAGGCGCTGGGCTCGCTGCAACGGCGGCTGCGCAATTGCCTGGTCGGGATGCGCACCCAGTCCTA
>DASSJW010000507.1:0-12701 GCA_035690995.1 Xanthobacteraceae bacterium | reverse complement strand
GGAAAAGCTCACCTGCGCGATCGCGGCACCCGCCGACAGCGCGTCGAGACGCAGAAGCCCGGCACCGCCGGCCCGGGGCGATCCGCCGCTCATGGCCTCGAACAGGCGATCCGCCATCCGCCCCGCCAGGGCGCGGGCGGTTTCGGCCGACAACCGGGTGCCGTGCTCGAGCGTGATGCCGAGATCGGCAGCGAAACGGCGGCCGGCCTCCTCGATGCGAACGATCCGTCCCTCCGAGTCGAGGCAGATGAGGCGCGCACCCACATCGAGTGCGGTGAGGTCGGTCACGCGACCGTCGGCGCAGATGGCGATCTTCGACGTGCCGCCGCCGACATCCACGTTCATGACCGTGACACGGTCGCGGATCGAACGCGCGGCTGCGCCCGAGCCGTGGGCGGCCATCACGGTTTCGAGGTTGTCGCCCGCCGAGACCGCCACCATCTTGCCGGCCTGGCGGGCGAACAGCTCGCCGATCTTGCGCGCATTGCGCCGGCGCACGGCGACGCCGGTGAGGATGAGCACGCCGGTGTCGATCTCGTCCGGATCGATGTTGGCGGCCTGGTATTGGCGCTCGATGAAGGCGCGGAGCGCCTCGGCATCGATCTCCTCCTCGGCGGAATAGGGCGTGAGCAGGATGTCGGACTGGTAGAACGTCTCGCGGGTGGTGACGACGTAGCGGCTGTCGAGCCGTTCCAGCGCGATGCGGGAGAACACCAGATGGGAGGTGGAGGATCCGATATCCACCCCGACGCTCAGGATGACGATCTCGTCTTCGTCGACGAGCGAGCGCCCGGTGCTGGAGAAGAATATACGGCCGCCGTCGGCCTCCTCGTCGCTCATGGTACGACGCGCAATCCTGTGTGGCGCATTTGACGTTCCTATCAGTATTGGCCGCGAGTCCTTCATAGGAACGTCAAATGCAAAGCCACACTAGGATTATGAATTGCTAGTGTCCCTTTGTTTCCGACGTTCGTAAAAGCGGGTGCTGCGAGATGATACGAACGTCGGAAACGGGACACTAGGCGCCGGCGAATTTCGGTACGACGGCGCCCTTCTTGTAGAATTCGCGCTCCATCCGGCTCGGCACGCCCTCGGCCTTCAGCTTGGCTTCGTATTCCGCGCTGATGAAGGGGTCTTCCATCCAGTACGGGATGGCGCTGCCGCCTTCCGGAATGTCCATCGCGGTGTAATCGGTGTGTTTCTCGCCAGGAGGGCCGGGCTCGCGGCCCGGATTGTGCGGGCCGAACCACGCGGTCAGCCGCAGCGGATCCTTCGATGCGCCGAAATGCTGGTGAAACCAGCGCGCGCCGCCGGGTGCTGCCGATACCATTCCGACCGGCTCATAGTCGACGCGCTTGATCTTGTCGGCATGGCCGTCCTTCCATGGCGTGACGCCGTAGCGCTCAGGCCAGGTATAGGTGTAGCCCTTGCCCTTCAGGCAGATCAGCACGGCGGCCGAGGTGTGCGCATGCGCCTTGGAGTAGCGGCCGTTCTCATGTTGGCCGATCCAGAGATAAAAGGTGTTGCCGGTCATGAACGGTTCGACCCGCCGCCACCCCGGCGAGCGCCTGTTGTCGAGCGGCAAGTCGCAATTGACCACGTCGGGAACGAAATTCGTGCGCCGCATCGCCAGCCCGCGCACGGGATCGGGCTCGATGTCGTCCTTGTATTTGTAGAAATCGTCGGCGCCGCTGAAGCGGTCGCGGAATTCATACGGGCAGTTGAACAGCACTTCGACGTTGTTGATGAGATTGAGGAGATTCGGCGCCGTGGTGCCGCCGAGGAGCAGGGCCGGCGCCGAGCTCGCATTGACGATGCGGTGCCAGGCATTGACCGGAATCGAGAACAAAGAGCCCTTCTGCCATTCGAACACGTGGCGCTTGCTGTCGTTGTCGAGCCAGACTTCGGTCGTCCCGCGGCCCTCGACGACCAGATAAATCTCCTCGTAGAGATGCCTTTCCGGATTGAGCGCGCCGGCTCCCGGCACCTCGACGACGTAGCTGCCCCATTTGCCCTCGGTGCCGTGCAGCTGGATATAGCTGCCCTTGCCGCCCAACCGCTTCCACGGGGCGAGCGGCAGGTTCTGCACTTTGCTCACGCCGATATCGCGGTAGATCGGAATGCCTTCCGACTCCATGAACAGATCATAGGGGGTCTTTGGCCGGCCGAACTCTCCGAAACCGGCGCGGTTGCTGCCGGTCGGCTCGTGCCAATGCGTCCTGCCGGTCAATTCGTGCATGATGACGCCTTTGATGACGGCGAAAACGATCGCCGCAATTGCTTTTCCGCCAATGCTTTACTGCCAATGCCCCGGACAAGGCAAGACGCCGCTGCCGCCGGCCGCCAACGACGGCGTTGGGGCTTGCGCCACCGGCGCGGACGCTGATCGCCGGTCGTGGTCGCGGCTTAGACTGATTGATAGGGCGAAGGGCGAATAGCCACGGCCAAGAGGCCTTTTGGCCCATGAACCGATCCACTAAGATCGCCGCACACTTTCCAGTGTTTGGAGGACAGTAGACATGAAAAGAGTTCTCTTGGGAACGATCGCGCTGTTGGCGCTTGGGACGGCGCCGGCGCTCCCCCAGCAGAAGACCATCAAGATCGGGTTCATCAGCAGTTTCAGCGGTCCGGCCGCCGCCATCGGCAACGATATGCGCAATTCCTTCGAGCTCGCGCTCGATCACCACGGGCGCAAGCTCGGCGGACTGCCGGTCGAGGTCATCTACGAGGACGACCAGATCAAGCCCGAAGTCGGCGTGCAGAAGACCCAGAAGCTGATCGAGTCCGACAAGGTCGATTTCATCGTCGGCTATATCTGGTCGAACGTGCTGCTGGCCTCGCTCAAGCCGATCGTCGATTCCAAGACTTTTCTGGTGATCACCAATGCCGGTGCGTCACAGGTCGCGGGCGAGCTGTGCTCGCCCTACGTGTTCTCGACCTCGTGGAACAACGATCAGACGCCGCAGGCCGTGGGCCTCTACATGAACCAGAAGGGCGTCAAGACCGCCTTTCTGATCGGCCCGAACTACGCGGCGGGCAAGGACATGCTGGAAGGCGTGAAAGCGACCTTCAAGGGCCAGATTCTCGGCCAGGAGCTGACTCGGTGGCCTGACCAGCTCGACTTTTCCGCCGAGCTGTCGAAGGCGCGCGCGGCGAAGCCGGATGCGATCTTCGCATTTTACCCCGGGGGCGCCGGCGTCCAGTTCATCACGCAGTACGCGCAATCCGGGCTCAAGAGCCAGATTCCGCTCTACACCGCATTCACCATCGACGAGCTGTCATTGCCACGGATGAAAGACCTCGCCGTCGGCATTCCCGGTGCGCAGCAGTGGGTGAACGATCTGCCGAACGAAGCGAACAAGAAATTCGTCGCCGATTACAAGGCGAAATACAAATCCTCGCCATCGTTCTACGGCGCGCAGACTTATGACGCGCTCGCTCTCCTCGAAAGCGCCGTGGTGGCGGTCAAGGGCGATCTCACCAAAAAGGACGAGATGCGCAAGGCGATGGAGAAGGCCGACTTCAAGTCCGTTCGCGGCAACTTCAAGTTCGGGCGCAATCACATCCCGATCCAGAACTTCTACCTGCAGGATGTGGTGAAGCAGGGCGACGAATACGTGCTCAAGACCGTCGCCACCATCGTCGAGAACGACCAGGACAAGCACGTCGACAAGTGCCCGATGAAATGATCGGCGGACGGTGAGCTGAAGACGGTGGATCGAGCGGAGCGCGTCGGCAACATGCGTGCGAACGCGCTCCGCCCTTGAACAGCGCGCGCGTCTGATCGGTCCCCCGCTCGGCCGAGGGCGCGCGGCTTCGCCGTCGCGCGTTGGCATCGCTGGCCCGTCCTTTGCTTTTCCGCCAACGTCGTGCGGATCGGCTAGGAAACGAGAGTCATGCTGTATTTCATCGAGCAGTGTCTCAACGGCGTGCAATTGGGCATGCTGCTGTTTCTGCTGGCAGCCGGGTTGACGCTGATCTTCGGCATTATGGATCTGGTCAATCTGGCGCACGGCTCGCTCTACATGATCGGCGCCTATTTCGCCGCTACGTTCGCGGCATTGACCGACAGCTTTGTTGTCGGCGCGGTGCTTGCCCTCCTGGCCACGCTGGTGGTCGGAATGGCGGTCGAGGTGATCGCGATGCGGCGGCTCTACGGGCGCGACCATCTCGATCACGTCCTCGGCACGTTCGGCCTGCTCCTGTTCTTCAACGAATTGGTGCGGTTGATCTGGGGGCCGGCGGGGATGACGCTGCCGTTGCCGAGCCAGATGCTGACAGCGGTCGAGGTGCTGCCGGGCGTGTACTATCCGCTCTACCGCCTCGTCATCATCCTCTCCACCCTGGTGGTGGCGCTGCTGCTCTATCTCCTGGTCATGCGCACGCGCATCGGCATGCTGATCCGCGCCGGCGCCTCGAACCGGGAAATGGTCGGCGCGCTCGGCGTTAACATCAAGCTTCTTTACACCCTTGTCTTTGGGCTCGGCGCGGCGCTCGCCGGCTTCGCCGGACTGATGCAGGCACCGATCCTCACCGTGCAGATCGGCATGGGCGAAAACATCCTGATCCTCGCCTTTGTCGTCATCATCATCGGCGGCATCGGGTCGATCCGCGGTGCTTTCGTCGCGTCGATATTCGTGGGGCTGATTGATACGGTCGGACGCGCCTTCCTGCCGGATCTGCTGCGCCTGTTTCTGAGCAGCAACGCCGCCTCCAGCGCCGGGCCGGCGATCTCGTCGATGCTGATCTACATGTTGATGGCGGGGATCCTGGTGTTCCGGCCGGAAGGTCTGTTTCCGGCGTCGAACAAATGACCGCCTGGCTCACTCCGCGCAATGCATTCGTGGTCGCGCTGCTGGTTGTGCTGGCGCTGGTGCCGGTCTATGCGGGGCTGATCGGAAATTACTTCCTGATGTCGCTGTTCACCCGCATCGTCATCCTGGCAATGGCGGCGGTGAGCCTGAACCTGATCATGGGATTCGGCGGCATGGTGAGCTTCGGGCATGCCGCCTATCTCGGCATCGGCGGTTATGCGATCGGCATCCTTGCCAAGGAAGGTATCAATTCCGGCTTCGTGCAGTGGCCGCTGGCGCTCGCCATGTCCGCGCTGTTCGCGCTTGCGGTCGGCGCGCTCTCGCTGCGCACGCGCGGCGTCTACTTCATCATGATCACGCTCGCTTTTGCGCAGATGGTCTATTACGTGGCGATCGGGCTCGATCGCTACGGCGGCGACGACGGCATGACCATCTACAAACGCAGCCAGTTCGGCGATCTGATCAATCTCTCCAACAAGACCGCGTTCTACTATCTCTGCCTGCTGCTGCTGCTGCTGGCGGTTTACATCGTCTGGCGCATCGTCAATTCGCGCTTCGGCATGGTCATCCAGGGCGCCCGCTCGAACGACCGCCGCATGCGCGCGATCGGCTTTCCGACCTATCGGTACAAACTGGTCTGCTTCGTGATCGCGGGAACCATCTGCGGCCTCGCCGGCGCGCTGCTTGCCAATCATACCGACTTCATCAGCCCTGCGATGATGCATTGGACGCGCTCAGGCGACCTCATCGTCATGGCGGTGCTCGGCGGCATGGGGACGGTATTCGGGCCGGTGATCGGCGCGGTGGCGCTCCTGGTGCTGGAAGAGGCGCTCTCCGGAGTGACGGAATACTGGCAGATCATCATCGGCCCGATCTTCCTGCTGGTCGTGCTGTTCGCGCGCGGCGGGATCGACGGCATGCTCTTGGGGGCGCGCCGTGACTGAGGCTTTGCTGCGCGTCGAAGGCTTGAGCAAGCGTTTCGGCGGGATCGTGGCGTCCGACGATATCAACCTGCTCATACCCCTCGGCGAGCTCCACGCCATCATCGGACCGAACGGCGCGGGCAAGAGCACGCTGATCGGTCAGCTTGCGGGCGAGCTCGCCCCCGACTTCGGCCGCATCGGTTTCGGCGGACACGACATCACCGCCCTGCCGACCTATCGTCGCAGCCAGCTCGGCCTTGCCCGCTCGTTCCAGATCACCTCGCTGTTCCCCGACTTCACCGTTCTCGACAATGTCGCGCTCGCCGTGCAGGCGCATGCGGGGCATTCCTTTCATTTCTGGCGTGCGGCGCGCAGCGAGGATGCCTTGCGCGCGCCCGCCCGTGCGGCGCTTGCCCGCGTGGGGCTCGCCGAGCGGAGCGACGTGCTCGTCTCCAGGCTCAGCCATGGCGAGCACCGGCAGCTCGAGCTCGCCATGGCGCTGGCGACCTCGCCGCGGATGCTGTTGCTCGACGAGCCGATGGCCGGGATGGGACCGGACGAGAGCGCACGCATGGTCAAGACCCTGCGCGAGCTCAAGCGCGACCTGACCATCCTGCTGATCGAGCATGACATGGAGGCGGTATTCGCGCTCGCCGACCGGATCACGGTCCTGGTCTATGGCCGGACCATCGCCTCTGGCACTCCGGAGGCGATCAGGGCCAATGCCGAAGTGCGGCAGGCATATCTCGGCGAGCAGGAGGCGGTGGATGGCTGACACTCCGCTGCTCGAGCTTTCCAACGTGGAAACCTGTTACGGCCTCAGCCAGGTGCTGTTCGGAATGTCGCTTGCCATCGCGCCGGGCGAGATGGTGACGCTGATGGGCCGCAACGGCATGGGCAAGACCACGACGGTGCGCTCGATCATGGGGCTCACCCGGGCGATGGCGGGCTCCATCCGGTTCGGCGGCCGCGACATTCGCGGCCTCGCGGCCTATCAGGTCGCCAAGCTCGGCATCGGTTTGGTGCCGGAGGGGCGACAGGTCTTCCCCAATCTGACGGCGCGGGAGAATCTGGTCGCGACCGCGGCGAACCGCAGCGGCGCGGGCGAGCCGTGGACCTTGGATAGGGTGTGCGGGCTGTTTCCCCGGCTCGCGGAGCGCATCGCCAACATGGCGAACCAGCTGTCGGGCGGGGAGCAGCAGATGCTGGCGATCGGCCGCGCGCTGATGACCAACCCCCGGCTGTTGATTCTCGATGAGGCGACCGAAGGCCTTGCCCCACTGATCCGGGCCGAGATCTGGCAATGCCTCACGCGGCTCAAGGCCGCGGGCCAGTCGATCCTGGTGATCGACAAGAACGTGGAGGCGCTGATCCGCATTGCCGACCGGCACTACATGATCGAGCGCGGCCGGGTGGTGTGGGTCGGCACCTCCCGGGAGCTCGCCGCGGCCCCGGCGATCCAGCACCGCTACCTCGGAGTCTGATAACCACGTTTGCGGATGATGGGGGTGCGCGACCCCTGGCGGTCGCCCGGGACAGCGGCGACCAGCCAAAAGTAACCAATTGGTAACCGCCATGGTTTCCAATCCCCACGCGCATTTTGGGGACCTTTCATGGGCAAGCACGAGACGATCGCGAATGGGCCCTCCTTGTCCGGCGGGGACACGGCCGTGCCTGTCCTTGAGAATGACGCAGGCGTATCGCCGAAAATGGCATTGGCCCCTGACCTGACGCCTAAGCTCGACGCCGCCAAGCCGACAGCGCCCAAGTCCGAGGCTTCCAAACCTGAAGCTCCCAAGCCCGAGGCGGCCAAGCCCCAGGCGCCGGAAATGCCGAAGATCGCGGCGCCGGCAAGCGACATCCCGCGCATCGAGATCCACGCCCCGGCAGCCGCGCCCCGCAAGGCCGAGCTCGCCAGCGTCGAGGCCCCACGCATCGCGCCCGATATCGACGAGCCCAAGCCTGCCGCGCCGCAAGCCGAGGTCGGTGCCGGCGACGCCGGCAATGCGCCCGCCGCCGAGGGCACCGGGCCGCGCGTGAGCCGGTTCACTTTGCTGGCGGCGTCGCTTGCGCTGGCCGCGGCGCTGGGCGGCATGGCCGGGGCACTCGCAGCCTACGGCCTGGCCCGCCCCGCTCCGCTGCCCGCGGTTGCGGCCGGGCGAACCAACCTGGATGAAATCCAGGCGCTCAAGGAAAACGTGGTGCAAGCGCGGGTGGAACTGGCGGCGTTGAAGGTGAGCATCGATTCCGCCAATCGCAACGCCAACGCCCAGTTCACCCGGATCGGCGAGCGGATCGAGCGGATCGAGCGCGTTCAGGCCGAACCGGCGACCAAGCTCAACAAAGCGGTGGAGATGCTCGATCGCATTTCGCGCGGCGACAGCGGCCCGCAACCGAAGGAAGTGACGGGCTCGCTCGCGCCGCCGCCCGCGTCTGCAAACGGGCAAAACCAGCCGCCGAAATCAGGGGTCGAGGGATGGGTGGTGCGTGATGTCCATCGCGGGACCGCGCTGATCGAAGGCCGGATGGGCATTATCGAGGTGGAGCAGGGCGATCTCGTGCCCGGGCTGGGGCGCGTGGATGCCATCCGCAAGCAGGATGGCCGCTGGGTCGTCGTGACCTCGCGGGGCCTCATCACGTCGGGCCGCTGACGACCGGGCGCCGGATCCCCCGGAGCGGGCTAAGGCCCACTGGCGGCTGCGAGCAAGACGAATCCCCCTTCGCGACGGCGACCGTGCCAGTCTGGCAGAAATGCCACGCGCGCCTGTCGGTAGCGCTGTGACCAAATCCATGGCAACTTTTGCGCTGCACACGGCAAGCGGGGCATGCCCCTTGCTTGCTCGGCAGCAGTCCGCCGCGGAAAGGCTGGTCGTATGCCCGCAATAGCTTCAGTGGCTCGAGCGCTCCTAACGGCGCTCGCCACCTTCGCCGGGGTCGCGTCGCTGCAGGCTGTTGCATTCGCCCAGGCGCAGGCTCCGGCGCAAAAGCCGCAAATGGTGGAGAACTGTCCGGGCCTCGTCGCATCGAACCGCCCGCGGGTCACTCCCGCCGCTTTGCGGCTTGCGCTCAATGCGGATCAGGTCCGTTTCACCTATGTCGGCCACTCGACCTTCCTGATCGAAAGCCCGCAACTCGTGCGCATCGCGACCGACTACAACGACTATGTGCGCTCACCGGTCCTGCCCGACATCGTCACGATGAATCATGCGCATACCAGCCACTTCACCGATTACCCGGACCCCGCCATCAAATACGTGCTGCGGGGCTGGGGGCCGACGCCCGACCAGCCGGCGCGCCACGACATCACGCTCAAGGACGTGCGCGTGAGAAACGTCCCGACCAACATTCGTGACTGGCGCGGCGGGACCGAGCGGCACGGCAACTCGATCTTTATCTATGAGATGGCGAATATGTGCATCGCCCATCTCGGGCATCTGCATCACACGCTCAACCAGCAGCAGCTCGACGAGATCGGTCGCGTCGACGTTGTGTTCGTGCCGGTCGACGGCAATATGACGCTCGACCTCGATGGCATGATCGAGGTCCTGCAGGCGCTCAAGGCGCCGCTGATGATTCCAATGCACTACTTCAGCACGTACACGCTCCACCGCTTCCTCGAGCGGGTGCGGCAGAACTGGACGGTGGAATTGAGCGAAGTTCCCTCGCTTGTGGTGTCGAAGACGAGTCTGCCAGCCACTCCCAAGGTGATGGTGCTACCGGGACACTGAGCCGTCAGGCGCTGGGGGCAAAAAAGCCGAACCAGAGCGCGCCAAGGACGACAATGCCCAGCGCCAGGCTGACGCACAGAACGACCAGCACGGGCCGATCCAGAAATCCCGCCCGCGCTTCCACTGGCGTCTCGACCTGACGTCTTGCCTCATTCATGACTTGCTCCTCGGGCGGTTTGATCGCTGTCATATAACGCCGCCGCGATGCAGCGAGTTCCCTCCCGGCTCGGAGCACGGAGGGCTGGCAAAGCGAGCGCCCGGTCCGGTAAAATTCCGGCTGGGCATGATGGAAGGACTGGATATCGGGAATGCTGAGCACCGAGCAGAATGATCTCATCACCCGCACCGGCCCCGCGACGCCGGCGGGCAAGCTGATGCGCTGTTACTGGCAACCGGCTGCCCTGGTCGACGAACTGGCCGGCAACCGGCCGGTCAAGCCGCTGCGCCTGCTCGGTGAGAACCTGGTGCTGTTCCGGGACGAGCAGGGTCGATATGGCTTATTGGAGCGCGCCTGCCCGCATCGCGGCACCGATCTCGCCTTCGGCCGGCTGGAGACCGGCGGATTGCGTTGCGCGTTCCATGGCTGGCTGTTCGACGTCAAAGGCCAGTGCCTGGAGACGCCGGCGGAGCCCGAGGGCAGCCGGATGTGCGCCAATATCCGGCAGAAGGCCTATCCGGTCGTGGAAAAGAGCGGCGTCCTGTTCGCCTATATGGGACCGGGCGAACCGCCGGCGTTTCCGCATTTCGACTGTTTCACCGCGCCCGACAGTCACACCTTCGCGTTCAAGGGCATGATCGAGTGCAATTGGCTGCAGTCGCTGGAGGTGGGGATCGACCCGGCGCACACCTCGTTCCTGCATCGCTTCTTCCACGACGAGGAGCCGGCCAAAGGCTACGGCAAGCTGTTTCGCGACAAGTCGATCGACTCCGACCTGCCGATGACGCGCATCATGCGCGAATTTCCGCGCCCGCAGATCGAGGTCGAGCCCACCGATTATGGCATGCGGGTCGTCACGCTGCGCCGCATCAGCGATGCCAACACCCATGTGCGGGTCACCAACCTGGTGTTCCCGCATGCCTTCACCATCCCGATGTCGAGCGAGATGACCATCACCCAGTGGCATGTGCCGATCGACGACAACAGGCACTACTGGTACGCGATCTTCACCAGCTTCGGCGCGCCGGTGAACAAGGATGAAATGCGGCGCCAGCGGCTCGAACTTTACGAATTACCCGATTACATCCCGCGCAAGAACAAGAGCAACGATTACGGCTTCGATCCACACGAGCAGGAGCACGAGACTTTCACCGGCATGGGCACGGACATCAACGTGCACGATCAATGGGCCTGCGAGTCGATGGGGGCGATTCAGGACCGTACCAAGGAGCATCTCGGCCAATCCGACAAGGCGATCAGTGCTTATCGCCGGCTGCTGCGGGGCGCGATCGAGCAGGCCGGTCATGGCGAGCGGCCGTTGATGGTGCTCGATGCCGTTGCCGCCGCCAAGCTCACCGGCCCGGCCGCCATCGACGGCATCGGTCCGACCGACGGTTGGCAGACCTACTGGCGGAAAACCGACGACGCGCGGCGCAAGGCGTCCGGCTGGGCGAACGGCCGCTGACGTGCAGCTCAGCCGTCGCGGCGCCCTGACCGCAGCCGCGTTGGCGGCGCTCCAGCAGATTGCCCGCCCCGCCGCCGCGCAGACCTATCCCGCCGCCGGCCCCATTCGCGTGATCGTCCCGTTCGCGGCCGCGGGTCCGGTGGACATCCTCGCGCGGATCATCGTGGATGCGCTGGGCAAGCAGCTCGGGCAAAGCGTCATTGTGGAGAATCGCGGCGGCGCCGGCGGCAACATTGCCATGGGGGTCGCCGCCCGCGCCAAACCCGACGGCTACACGCTCCTCCTCACGTCGAGCGTGCTGGTGGTGAACCCGTTGCTCTACAAGACCGTGCCGTTCGATCCGGCCAAGGATTTCGTGCCGATCTCGCTCCTGGGCACCTCGCCCAACCTGATGGTCGCGCAACCCGGCTTCGCCAGCACCATGGTCGAGTTCATCGCCAAGGCCAAGGCAAGGCCTGGGCAGTTGAATTACTCGACGCCGGGTATCGGCACCAAGGGCCACTTCGCGGTCGAACTGCTGAAGTTGCGCGCCGGCATCGACGTCGTGCACGTGCCCTATGCGAGCGGCGGACAGGTGGTGCAGTCGCTGCTGACCGGAACGACGCAACTGGGCTCAACCGCCTTGCCGGCCGGCGAGCCGTTGGTGCGCGGCGGGACGCTGGCAGGGCTCGTGGTCAGCGGAAAGGGGCGCTGGCCGACTCTGCCCGACGTGCCGACCATGGTGGAGCTCGGCTATCCCGACTTCGTCGCCGAGATTTTCACCGCCCTGTTCGCGCCCGCGGGCACACCCGCCGACGTGGTGACTCTTCTGACCGCCGAAGTCGCGAAGCTGTCGAAAGACCCGGCCGTGATCGAGAAGGCGCAGCGCGCCGGCTATGAGTGGATCGGCGCCGGCCCCGACGCCGTTCAGCGCAAGATGGCGGAGGAGAGGGCGCAATCGGAGGAAGTGCTCCGGTTCTCCGGGATCACGGCGCAGTGAGGTGGATGAACCTCACATCAGGTCCGGACTTGTCACATCTGGAATATCGCAAGACGAGACTGTCCGCCTTTCAGCGCATGGTCGGCGCAGTCCGGGATCACCGGAGCAGCGGGTTGCCCGTTACACGTCCACGCTTGCGGTGAGCGCGTTCTGTTCGATGAATGCGCGGCGGGGCTCGACCTTGTCGCCCATCAGCTCGTCGAACATGATGTTGGCGTCGGCGACATCCTTGACGCCCACCTGCAGGAGCGAGCGCGCATTGGTGTCGAGCGTGGTTTCCCACAATTGCTCCGGATTCATCTCGCCCAGCCCCTTGTAGCGCTGCAGCGAAAGGCCTTTGCGGCCGGCATTGGTCACGGCGTCGAACAGGGCGACCGGCCCATGGATCGGCGTCTGCTCGTCCTTGCGGCGGAAGATGCCGGGTCGCCGATACGCCTCCTGCAATGAGACAGCATATTCGTCGAGCTTGCGGGCATCGGCCGAGCCGAGCAGGGCCTGGTCGATGATGGCAACCTCCTTCACGCCGCGCAGGGTACGTTCGAACTCGAAACCGCTGCCCTCGGTGAACTTGCCCTGCCAGCCGCGGTCGGTTTCCTCCGCCAGCATATCGAGCCGTCGGGCGATATAAGGAGCCG
>DASSJW010000506.1:0-3228 GCA_035690995.1 Xanthobacteraceae bacterium | reverse complement strand
GTCCGCACCGTTAAGGGCGCCAATTGCGAGGAGGATATCGGGCTTGCGGCCGAAGCCGTGCTGCGCGCGGAGAACGGCCCCTGCGTGGTGTTCGAAGATATCCCGGGCTGCCCCAAGGGCTCCCGGCTCCTGCTCAACATGTTTGCCGGCACCCGTCGCAACATGACGCTCGGTTTTCCCGAGCACCTCACCAAGTGGGAGCTGAGTGACGCCTATCGCGAGGCCTATCTGCAGGAGCAGCGCATCGTGCCGCATGTCATCGTCGACGACGGGCCGGTGCTCGAGAACATCATGATGGGCGACGATGTCGACGTCACCAAATTTCCGGCGCCGAAGTGGCACGAGAAGGACGGCGGCCGCTATATCGGTACCGGCACTTACAGCATCACCCGCGACCCCGAGGAGAACTGGTTGAATGCCGGCGCCTACCGCGCCCAGGTGCACGACAAGAAGACCGTCGGCATCGTGATGGCCGCGGGCCATCATGGACGCATCCATCGCGACAAGTCGTTCAAGCGCGGCGAGCCATTGCCGGTGGTCATGGTGCTGGGCGGCGATCCGATCGCATTTTTCTTCGGCGGCCTGGAAGCGCCCTATGGCGTGTTCGAGCTCGACCTCGTCGGTGGTCTGCGCGGACGCCCGGTCAAGATGGTGCGCGGCAAGATCACCGGCCTTCCCTTCCCCGCCAATGCGGAGATCGTGCTCGAGGGCTACGTCCCGCCGGACCGCACGCACGCCGAAGGTCCGTTCGGCGAATGGACCGGCCATTACGCCGGCGGCGTGCGCGAAATTCCCGTCCTCGACATCAAGGCGATCTACCATCGCAACGATCCGATTGTGCTGGGCGTGCCGCCCATGGGCGGGGGTCCGGATGAAATGGCGCGCTACCGCGCGGTGATGCGCTCGGCCACGATCAAGCAGAACGTCGCCAATGCCGGCGTTCCCGGCGTGCAGACCGTCTGGTGCCACGAGGTCGGCGGCGCGCGCATGCTGCACGCCCTCTCGATCACGCAGCGCTATCCCGGGCATGCGGTGCAGGCGGCGCACGTCGCCGCGCAATGCGGCGCCTCGGCCTATGCCTCGAAATATATCGTCGTGGTCGACGAGGATGTCGACGTGACCAATCTCGACCATCTGCTGTGGGCGATGCTGACCCGCACCGATCCCAAGGAGTCGATCCAGTTCATCACCGGCTCATGGGATTCGAGCGCCGATCCGGCACTGCCGCCGGAGCGCCGCGCCGCCGGCAACATGACGCATTCGGTTGCGCTGATTAATGCCTGCAAGCCGTGGCACTGGCGCGACAAGTTTCCCGCCACCAATGCGCCGAGCCCCGAGGTGACGCGCAAGGCGCGCGAGAAGTTCGGCTGGCTGCTCGACGGCAAGAGCGGATAGGTCAGCCGCACTGTCCCATTCATTGCAAGCAGTTTAGAAAAAGCGCAAGCTTGTGACTCTTCATCGCACGCCGGTTTGCCGCAGCTAACCAAGAGGGGAAAAGCAACACGCGCGGAAGCGGTATGACGTTCCCGTCCGCGCGGAAGCCTCCGACAAAACGGCGCATCAACAAGCCGCTGATCGACTAGGGAGAGGAATCCATGCGCATTCGCAAGCGTCGCACCCAGCCTCCGCCGCTGGAACCCGTGGCGGGTAATGGCCTGCTCGACCGCCGCGCGCTGCTTGGGCGCGGCATCGTGCTGGCAGGCGCCATGACGACCGCCGCCGGCGCGTCGCTCAACAGCGCCGCCGCCGAGCCGCTCAAGAACGACCAATGGAGCCTGGAGACGGGCGCGGCCGTTCCGCCCCTGCAGACGGCGTCGCGTTTCGAGAAGGGCGTGGTGCGCACGCTCAGCAATCCGAACAACGAGCTGCGCAACAGTCATGCCCGCACGCCGCATCATTTGCTGCAGGGCACGGTGACGCCCAACAGCCTGTTCTTCAACATCTGCCATTCCGGTCTGCCGGACATCGACCCGGCCCAGCACAAGCTCGTCATCCATGGGCTGGTCAAGCAGCCCATGGTGTACACCGTCGAATCGCTGGCGCGCTATCCGATGGTGTCGCGCATGCATTTCATTGAATGCGCAGGAAACTCGGCGCCAATGTTCTCCAGCGAGCCGCTGCAAGTCACCGCGCAGGCTCTGCACGGCCTTGCGTCGAACGGCGAATGGACCGGCGTGCTGCTCTCGACGCTGCTCGACGACGTCGGCGTTGATCCGTCGGCAAAATGGATACTGGCTGAAGGC
The DNA here is from genome assembly GCA_035690995.1 of Xanthobacteraceae bacterium. Classification (GTDB taxonomy): domain Bacteria; phylum Pseudomonadota; class Alphaproteobacteria; order Rhizobiales; family Xanthobacteraceae; genus VAZQ01. Next base: position 985 of record DASSJW010000506.1, on the reverse strand, counting down.
GCGGATTCATTGGGGCTATCGCGCAGCGTGCCGATGAAGCTCGCGATGGATGACGTCATGATCGCGCTCTACCAGAACGGCGAGCGTGTCATGCCCGGCAACGGCTATCCGATGCGCCTTCTGGTGCCCGGCTGCCAGGGCAATATGAACGTCAAGTATCTGCGCCGGCTCAAGGTGATCGATCAGCCGGCCATGACCTTCTTCGAGTCCAAGACCTACTCGCAAATCCTGCCGGGCGGCAAAAGCTGGCTGTTCCACTTCACCATGGAGGTCAAATCCTTCATCACGCATCCGTCCTTCGGCCACTCGTTGAAAGGACCGGGTCACTACGAGATTTCCGGTGTCGCCTATTCGGGCAACGGACGCATCGCCAAGGTCATGGTCTCGGCCGACGGCGGCAAGAGCTGGGCGGAGGCGGCCCTGCAAGGGCCGATCAACCCGAAGGCATTCACCCGCTTTCGCATGCCGTGGCGCTGGGACGGACAACCGGTGGTGCTGCAGAGTCGCGCGTGGGACGAGGCGGGCAACGTTCAGCCGCTGCGCGCCGAGTTCGTGGCCGCGCGTGGGCAGACCGAGAAGCCGGTGGCAACCCCGCTCGCGTTCCCGAACCAGCATTACAACAGCATCACCAGCTGGGGCATCGACAGTTCAGGGGGGATCAAGCATGTCTACGCGTAAGCTGCCTCTTGCGCTCGCCTTGACGGTCATGTTCGGCACCGGAATCGCGATTGCCGAATCGCCGAAACTCGGCCAGCCGATCACCGAAGCCGACATCACCGCCTGGAACATCGAGGCGTTGCCCGACGGCAAGGGCCTGCCGCCCGGGACCGGCACCGCCAAGCAGGGCGCAGCGATTTATTCGCAGAAATGCGCGCTGTGCCACGGCGAGAACGGCGTGAATCCGCGGCCGGGTTATATACCATTGGTCGGCCCGTCGAAATTCGACCGCATCGATACCATGAAGACCGTGCCGTACTACAAATAT
>DASSJW010000505.1:0-9258 GCA_035690995.1 Xanthobacteraceae bacterium | reverse complement strand
CAGCATTTTCTGGCAGCTTCAGCCATTCCGTGAGCGGTGGCCGCGACCACGGCAACCCGTACGCGGGGCAGTCCTGCAGTTGCCGCGGCGGCAGCGGAACGATCGGCATTGGTGGGTAGGCGCGTTGGAAGTAATCGTGCGGCAGCGGGATCTGCTGTGCCAATGCCGGCGCCCCAGAGGCTTGCAAGCACAGCCCCTATGATAATTAGTATCATAAGAATTTTCATCGCTTTAAAAGTGCCCATCCGCGTTGATATAGATCAACACCCTCTACCCTGAGATCGATCCCCGTCGCGGCGCAGAACAGGATCACTCGGTCCCGTGCAGTGAGTTTTTTAGTCAGTGCCTACCCCCGCCGCCAGCTCTTGGCGAACGCCGCCATCGCAGCCTCGCGTGTCGCCTCGTAGCCGGGGCGATTTGCTGCGTCAGCGAGCAAAAGAAAAGCCCCGCCGGAGCGGGGCAAGTCTAGGTTCGGCGTATGTCAGGACAGCTTGGGGATCGGGGGAGATCGGGGAGCCATCCAGCCCGCCTTTTGACCTGGCCGAGCCCTAGAGGGCCCGGCCGTCGTTCATGTGCAGGTGCGCCCTATCACCGGAGACGGTTGCCCGATCCAGCGAGAAAATAGCCTCTGAGCTGCTGACGATCACTGATCCGGAAGTCAGTTTCCGAAGTCGGGGATCCATCGCGGTTGGTGAGAGCTTCCTGTCCCATGACCTGGGCGGACTCGACCGGCGACTGCGCCAGCGCGCTCCCGATCTCACTGATGGCGAAAAAAAACGTTCCGATCACAACCGCCATTCGCACTGCTAACTGCGTGATGTTGCTTGGCATGACCGCCTCCATCCGTGCAGTCGATTGCCGCAGATTATGGAGGGCGGGTCCATCCTTGATGTGATGGCCATCACAAAGGGTGCGATTTCGGTCAGCCAAGCTGCCCTAAGATTAAGTTCAGGGCACCTCTTCCAGCTTCGCCCAAGCCTTCCAGGCTTCCCAACTTTTCTGGAACTCCGCCTTCGCCTCTTCCAAGGTCGCAACCCGGCCCGAGCGCATCATCGGGCCATGCTGGGAGAACGACCAGAACCAGCGCAGACTTTCAGGGCCACCCCGCACCTCATAGATGCGGCCGATCGCCCACTCCCCGACATAGACAGTGTAATCCTGGCGGTCCTTGTCGATGCCGGAGCCCAGGCCGGTTGGGCGCATCGTGAGTGCCATTCACGGCCTCTTTGGCGGCAGCTTCGGTACCAGCTCCGGCCACAGGTCCTCGATCAACTCGCGACTCGCGCGGCGAGCCCCGGGCTTCCCCCCAGGCCATCCTGCCCGGGCCATATGGATGATTGGCGCAAACGCGAAGCAATGGAATTCTCACGAGGCGAGGGTGAACGACAACACGTCCTGGCCCTCGCTGGTAGCCCAATTTCTGTTAGGTCAATAAAGATGCCCAGAGTGGTGGAAGCGGCTCCGCCTCGCGGCGCGATGCAACTGGTGCTTGGTTCGCACAAGCGGGCGATGCGTGTGCCGAAGGACGTTCTCAAATTGCTCGCATGGCTCGAAGGCGGTCGGGTTTCCGAGGCGGGGGTCGTCGAGGCCGGTTTGAGTCACACGCTCGACAAGGCACTGATGCGGAATTTGGCCGAGATGAATCTCCGCGAAGCGACCGTCTCGATCACGGCCCGCGGACGCGATGCATTGAGCAAATTCCCCGTCACGCGCCCTCGCACCGCGCCCGCGCATCAACGATAATTTCCTGGTTGTACGCCAGGCGACGCAAAGCCAACGATAACCTGAACTGACCCGCGGCTCACAGTTCGCCCCGCCCAGTTTTGGGCCGCTGCTTCTCCGCCCGTTTACCGCCGCGGCCAACCTCTTCAATCGGCGAGCCGGGATGGTGCTTGGCGCACCAGTTTCTGGCCTCGCGGCGGGACTTGAACCTCATGGGGTCGATGTCCGGCCCGGTCACGACGAAATCGCCCTTGATCATCCGCATGGCGTGGTCATCGCTGCCCCTGCTTCCGTCTCGCCTTAAGCCCGGCGGACAGTTTCTTCTTTTGCTCGCGCGTGCTACTTCGGCCGCGGCCACCACGCGCCTGCGTTGCGCCATGAGCGCGGCCGCGCCGTATTGGATGTCGGTTACGCTCCCAGCACTTTCGATCGCACAAACCAGGCAGTTTGCGGCTCTCCCCGGACGCTACCCCAACGTCACCATGCCGCTCCAGAACTGCTGGCCCTTCGCGGTGTCGACGTCGTATTTGCGCACGAATTCAAGCCTGCCGTCGTTGCCGATCCGATAGACCATGATGCCTGCGGTCAGCGTCTTCCCGTCGCGCAGCGGAAGCGGCCTGATGCTCGTCGCCACCAACAGCCGCCCGGTCGGATCGATGCCGAAAGTCCGCAGGTGGATGCCATGGCCCTCGATGGTCTGGATCAGCTTCGGTTCGCCGGTCTGTGCATCGATGGCGAACACCGCAACGTTATTCTCGCCGCCGTTGAAGACCTTCTTGCCGTCGACGTCGATCTCGCCCTGGTTGCGGTTGGTGACATAGACAAAGCGACCATTGGGGTGGACGTGGATGGGCCCCGCGCCCTGGGCCGGCTTTTCGTTGCCGGGATCGGCCAAGGTGTCCTTGACGAACAGGGGCTCGCGGCCGAGCCCGCCGTCCGGTTGGAGTTGGTAGACATAAAGCTTGTTCTGGCGCTCGATCGACACATAGACCCACGGCTGCGTCGGATGAAAATCGAGATGCCGCGGGCCGAAGCCGAGCCCGTTTCCGGGCGCGATCGAGGCGAGGTTCGTGAGCGCGCCGTCCTTGAATGCGTAGAGCTTGAGGGCTCCCGGATCTTCCGGTTTGCTCCCGGCGGCATTGTTGCCCCGGCTGACCAGGATCGCGGTCTGGTTTCCAGGCGTGGTGCGGACCTGATGTCCATAGATGCCGGCATCGGGCTTGCCCGGCTGGCTCACCGCGTCGCCGAGGGTGCCGTCGTTCTTAATGCGATGCACGGTCACGTTGCTCGGATCATTATAGGCGGTGAGGAGATATTCGCCCGATTTGTCGACGCTGGTATGGATGGGACGCGACGGCAGCGCCTGCGGCTCGCCGTGCGGCTGCAAGGCGCCCGACGCGGGATCGATGCGGAATGCGCTGGCGAGATGCTTGTCACCTGCGACACCCGGCCCGCCGTTGCTCGACACCACATAGAGATATCGCTTCGACGGATGCGGCCAGGCATATTGGATGTTGGCCGGAAGCGTCACCGTGCTGCGCTTTTGCAGCGCGGCGTCGGCAATGTCGATGTCGAACAGCGTCAGCTCCGGGCCGACGCTGGTATAAAAGACGGTCTTTGCTGTCACTGGCTCACTCCACGCACGCTTGGGGGCTGCGACCGTGCCGGCAAGGAGCGCGGCAAATGTGCGGCGATTGATCATGGCGGGTTTCCTCCGATGAGTTTCTCTTTGCTTTGGCGACGATCGTAGCCCGAATGCAATGCGAGCGAAATCGGGCGATTGCCGGCCCCGCGCGCACGAGCTCCGCGCGGTTGAAAGGTCTTGTTTGTGATTGCCGAGCCTGACCCGGCCTTCAATCATTCTTGGCAAGACCATCACGCCTGCGCATGACGGGTTGGCCATTTCCGGCTAATATCGCGATATCATTAGCGTGCGCGCCAAAAATAAATCGGAGGAAGCGGTGATGCGCAGACTCATTCTGGCAGGCGCTGTCCTGCTGATCGGTGCGTGCAGCACCGTGGAGGCGCAGCCCGTTCCCAAGATCTACAACACCGCGAAGCAGAAACTGCTCGACGGCAAGCAGGTCGTCGGCGGGACGGTGTTTTCACCGGACCCGGCCATGTACTGCGCCATGGCGAATGCCGGTTTCGATTTTCTCTGGATCGAGATGCAGCACAGCCCCCTGACCTATCGGGATGTGGCGCGCATGATTTTCGCTTGCCGCGGATCGGCCGGGATGCCCTTCATCCGCGTGCCGGACGCGACCGAGGGCGACATCCAGAAGGCGACCGACATCGGCGCGCTGGGCATCATCGTTCCGACGGTCGACAGCGTCGAGAAGGCGGAAGCGGCGGTGAGGTGGACGAAGTATCCACCGTTCGGGCGGCGCAGCCAGGGCGGCGGCCAGTATCGCGAGCTGTGGGGCAGCGACTACCGGCAGACCGCCAACGACAACATGATGGTGGTGATCATGATCGAGACGCCCGAAGGCGTTGCCAATGCGGAGAAGATCGCGGCGGTGCCGGGGATCGATGTCATTTTTGCAGCCTCGACCGATCTCGGCAACTTCTCCGGCCACAAGCAGGGCGAGCCGCCATACGAGGCGCTGGTCACGCGCATCAGAGACATCACGCTTGCGCGCAGCCTCAAGCTCGGCGGTCCGCTCGCGTGGAGGAACCGGTCCGGATACAGCTTCTTCCAGGGGCCGGGCGAAAGCGTCCTGATCAACGCCGGTGCACAGGGCATTCTCAAGCCGACGCCGACGCCCGCGACACGGTAGGGCGGATCACGCGCGACTCTCGGGGCGGCGGGAGATGCGAGCGCGGACACGCTGCGCTTCGCGCAGCCTCCCGGACTCAATCCAATTGGATATTCGAATTGCGGATCACATCGGCCAACCGCGCGGTCTCCTCGCGGATGAAGGCGCGGAATTCCTCCGGCGAATTCGCCACTACGTCGGCGCCTTGCTCGACGATCTTCGCGCGTACGCCTTGATCCTGAAGAACGGCGACTGCGGCGGTGTGAAGCTTGCCGATGACGGCGGAGGGCGTTCCGGCGGGAGCGAGCAGTCCGAACCAGGTCCCGGTGCGATAGTCGAGTCCGCTCTCTTTGAAGGTCGGGACGTCCGGGAGGAGTTCGGAGCGCTGGTCGGAGGCGATCGCGATGGCCTTGAGGGTGCCGCTGCGCAGCATGCCGAGCACCGGGAGCACGCTCGAAAACAGCGCCTGCACCTGGTTGGTCATCGCGCCCAGCGCGGCGGGGCCGCCACCGCCATAGGGCACATGCACCATCCGAGTGCCGGTCATGTCCTGGAACAGCTCGGTGGCAAGATGCGGCCCGCTGCCGACGCCGTAAGAGCCGTAATTGAGTTCGCCCGGCCGCGCCTTCACATAGGCGATGAAATCGACGAGCGAACGCACCGGCAGCGATGGCGGGACCGCGAGCACCGTGGGCGAATTCGCAATCAGCGTGATCGGCTCGAGATCCGTTTGCGGCTCGAACGCGAGCTTCTTGTAGAGCGATGGATTGGCGGCGAGACCGATGCTCGCGATCAGCAGGGTATATCCGTCGGGCTTGGAGCGGACCGCGGCAAGCGTGCCGAGATTGGTGTTCGCGCCGGGACGGTTGAGCACGACGAACGGCTGGCCGAGACGCTTGCTGAGCCCGTCGCTGATCAGCCGCGCCAACAGCTCGGACCCGCCCCCGGCCGCGAACGGAACGATCATCTCCACCGGCCTGGTCGGATAGTCCTGCGCGTGAACGGGTGCGAGCGCGAGCGCTATCGCAAGCGCGGCTACGGCGAGCGGTAGTACCCCACCGCGGCGGTAGGGTGGGCAAAGGCGCGAGACGAGAGTCCGCCCTCGCCAATCAAACGGAGCAGCGCCGTGCCCACGCGTCGGCAAAATCCGTCTGCAAAGCACCATCGCGTGGGCAAAGGCGCGCTCTACCGTGCTCATGCTCAGAGTTCGATCCTGCGCCTTTGCCCACCCTACGAAATGGTGCGCGCCGAATGTCTTCAATTGCGGAACGACGGATCGATCTGGTCGGCGAGCTTCATCAGCGCCGGCCAGTCACGGTCGTGCACCCGCCCGTTGCCCCAGAAGATCTGGGCCGACTTCTCGCACGACGCCTCGCTCGGCAGGCTGTAGGGCTGGTTGGAGGCGAGCACCATCATCTGCGTCTCGCAGCTCTTCTCCAGATAGTACATGAGATTGAAAGCCTCGCCGATATTGACCCCGGCGGTAAGCAGGCCGTGATGTTTCATGATCAGGCATTTGTGGTCGCCTAGATCGGCGACGATGCGCTCGCGCTCGTCGAGGTCGTTCGCCACACCTTCGAACTCGTGATAGCCGATGCGCTTGTAGTAGCGCATGGCGCTTTGATTGAGCGGCAACAGGCCGCAATCGAGCGCCGACACAGCCTGACCGGCAATTGTATGGGTGTGGATGATGGCGTGCAGATCCTTGCGCGCCATGTGAATGGCGCTGTGGATGACGAAGCCGGCGCGGTTCACCGGGTACGGCGAGTCGTCGAGAACATTGCCGTCGACGTCGATCTTCACCAGGCTCGACGCGGTGATCTGCTCATAGAGGAAGCCGTATGGGTTGATGAGGAACTGCTCCTCCGTATTGGGCACCCGGAGCGAGATGTGGTTGTTGATGAGGTGGGTCCAGCCGTAATGGGCGACCAGGCGGTAGGCGGCGGCAAGTTCGACCCGCGCTTGCCACTCGTCCTCGCTCACCCGCGCACGCACCGACGGCACTTCGACGAGTTTCGGCATGGTTGCCTCCTGGCGCCGCAGGCGGCGCACGACGCGGTTTCTTCTTTGCAGCCTAGCCGGGCTTGCCCTGCGCGATCAATGGAGCCTCCGTGGGGCTCGTGCCGGCCGCGCCCTTTCGACTAAGCTGGCGACAGGATCATGCAGCGGGGGGCCTATGCGTCTCAGGGACAAGGTCGCCATCGTGGTGGGCGCCGGCCAGTCACCGGGCGAAGGCGTGGGCAACGGCCGCGCCACGGTGGTGCGGTTCGTCCAGGAAGGGGCCAAGGTGCTCGCCGTCGACAGCAACCTCGCCTCCGCCGAGGAAACGGTGGCGATGGCGCGGCAGCCGGGCGCGGAATGCGTGGCCTTCGCCGCGGACGTCACCAAGGAAGCGACGCTCGCGGCAATGGTGGCGGCGGCGCGCGAGCGCTGGGGCCGTATCGATGTGCTGCACTACAATGTAGGTGTGAGCATTGCCGGCGGCGATGCGCCGCTCGACGCGATTACCGAAGCCGCATTCGACCGCATCGCCGCCATCAACCTGCGCGGCGCCATCATGGCGTGCAAGCAGGTCGTGCCGGTGATGCGCGCACAGCGCTCCGGTTCCATCATCATGATTTCGTCCGTGGCGGCCTGGGAGCAGTATCCCAACGTGGTCTACAAGGCGACCAAGGCGGGAATGGTGGCGTTCACCCAGCAGGTCGCCATCCAGAATGCCGAATTCGGGGTGCGCGCCAACGTCATCCTGCCGGGACTGATGGATACGCCCATGGCGGTCGACACCCGCGCCCGCGCCAGCGGGAAATCCCGAGCCGAAGTCGCTGCCGCCCGCGACGCGCGCGTGCCGTTGCGCCACAAGATGGGGACGGCCTGGGACGTGGCGAACGCGGCCTTGTTCCTGGCCTCCGATGAGGCAAATTTTATTACCGGGGTGGCGCTGCCAGTCGATGGCGGCGCGCTCGTCCACATCAACTAAACCCGCGGCGCTGATGCGATTCCGCCGACGCTCGCACCACGATTAAGGCATATTCCGCCGTCATAGACGCACGCTCGAGGCGTCGAATATTTACGAATTTCGTGCCAAGGTGGGTGGCTACCCGCCAATGCGGAACAGAAATCGCCGAGACCGGCCCATGCGCGTCGCACCATCGCTTGCCTGCATCGCCGCGGGTTTTTTGGGTGCATGTTCGTCGTTCGGCGGCGACAACAACCCCTTTACCGTCTTTGCCGATCCTGGCCAGTATCAGTACCACAGTTGCGAGCAGATCGCCGCGATACGCGAAGATAAGGCCAAGCGCGCACAGGACCTGAAGCTGCTCATGGACAAGGCGGAGCAAGGCACTGGAGGCGCGGTCATCAACGTGATCGCCTACAGGACCGATTACGTTTCGGCGACGGAGGAGCTCAAAGTGCTCGACGCGACCGCGCGCTCCAAGAACTGCCCGGCCAAGAAGTAGCCGGCCGCCACGACGGCGGGCGGGCGGCGGAGCTCAACCGAATTTTTTCCGCGCCAGCTCGGCTCCCTTGCCGAGTGCTTCGAGCTTGCCCAGCGCAATGTCGCGCCGCATCGGCGCCATGCCGCAATTGGTGCCGGCGATGATGCGCTCCTTGGCGATGTATTTCGCCGCTTCGCCGATGACGGCCGCGACCTCATCGGGAGTTTCGATCGCGTCGCTCGCCACGTCGATGACGCCGACCTGCACCTGCTTGCCGTCGAGAAGCTTGAGCAGGCCAATGGGCACACGGGAATTCCGGCACTCGACCGAGACCTGATCGATCCGGCTTCCGGCCAGCGCCGGGAAAATCTCCTCGTATTGTCGCCATTCGTTGCCGAGCGTCGCCTTCCAGTCGATATTGGCCTTGATGCCGTAACCGTAGCAGATGTGGACGGCGGTGGTGCAGCGCAGGCCGTCGATGGCGCGGTGCAACGCCTCGATGCCCCATTCCTTGACCTCGCGCATATAGACGTTGAACGCGGGCTCGTCGAACTGAACGACGTCGACGCCGTCGGCCTCGAGTGCGCGCGCCTCGGCGTTCAGCAGACCTGCGAACGCCATCGCCATTTTCACGCGGTCGCCATAGTGGGCATCCGCAATCGTATCGACGATCGTCATTGGTCCCGGCAGGGTAAGCTTGAGCTCGCGCTTGGTGTGGGCGCGCGCGAGCCGGGCCTCCCGCGCATGCACGCGGCCCTTGAGGCGAAGCGCGCTGGTGACTGTCGGCACCATCGCCTTGTAGCGGTCGGCGCGGATCCCGATTTCGACCTTGCGGGCAAAATCGATCCCGTCGACGAATTCGAGAAAGCCGTGGACGAAATGCTGGCGCGATTGCTCGCCGTCGGTCACGACGTCGATGCCGCAATCCTCCTGCAGCTTGAGGGCGAGCAGGGTCGCGTCGCGCTGGGCCTCCTCGAGCTCCGGGCCTGCGACGCGCCACGGCGCCCACAGCTTGTTCGGTTCGGCAAGCCAGGCAGGTTTCGGCAGGCTGCCCGCGATGGTGGTCGGAAATACCGGCATGGTGGATGCACTCCTACAGGTCAGGCGGCCTTCCAGCCATAGAGCCAATCGTAACCGGTGAGGAGCCGCTGTCCGCCCATGGCCTTGAGCGCGAGCGCGCGCAGAAACGCTGCCGCCCCGCCCATGTGATAGATCGCGCCATTGCGGCGCGCTGCGCGCTGGGTGCGCGCCGTGCGTCGCTGCCGCTGCTGCTCATACCGGCGCATGGCCGCAGCCGGATCGTCCGGGGCATCCGCCAATCGCTGCGCCAACACCGCGGC
>DASSJW010000504.1:0-2756 GCA_035690995.1 Xanthobacteraceae bacterium | reverse complement strand
GTTCTGGGCGATTGCCGCCCTCGCCGGGCTGGTGCTGGCGCGCTATTACGCGCGGATGGATGGCGACCGCCTCGAGGTGGTCAAGCTCCTGACCTCCTCGGTGATGCCGTTGGGCATTCTCACCGTGGTGGTGCTCGCCGTCATCCTGTTTGGAATCACGACCGCAACCGAGTCTGCAGGCGTCGGCGCCGCCGGCGCCTTTTTGCTGGCCTTCCACGCGCGCACGCTCGACTGGAAGCGCACCAAGGAAGCGGTGTTCCTCACCGCCAAGACCACCGCCATGGTGTGCTGGCTGTTCGTCGGCTCGGCGCTGTTCTCCGGCGTGTTTGCCATCCTCGGCGGGCAGGCGCTGGTCGAGCAATGGGTGCTGTCGCTCAATATGTCACCCGTGCAGTTCATGATCCTGTCGCAGGCGATCATCTTCCTGCTGGGATGGCCGCTCGAGTGGACCGAGATCATCATCATCTTCGTGCCGATCTTCCTGCCGCTGCTCAAGCACTTCAACATCGACCCGGTGCTGTGGGGAACGCTCGTATTCGTGAACCTGCAGGCCGCATTCCTGTCGCCGCCGGTGGCGATGTCGGCGTTCTATCTCAAGGGCGTCGCGCCGTCGCATGTCACGCTCAACCAGATCTTCTCCGGCATGATGCCCTACATGCTGATCGTCATCGTTTGCATGGTCATCATGTATCTCTGGCCCGGAATGACGCTCTGGCTGCCCAATTACCTTTACGGCGGCTGAGGCGCGGCGGGCAGGGGCGCTCGCGCGGCCAGCGCGGCACCAGCGCCTTTTCGCCATCGCGAGGCGCGCCGTGAGATGTCGGCCGGGTCCGGCGGAGAGCGCAGGAGTGAAGCCATGGCCGGCGACGGGCTTGTGACGCTGACCGCGACCGACGCCGCCGCGGAAATCGCCCGCGGGGCGGTTTCGGCCGAGGACTATGCCCGCGCCTGCCTCGCCCGCATCGAGGCGCTCGACGGCGAGATCAGGGCGTTCGTTCATCTCGACCGCGAGCATGTGCTGGCGCAGGCACGCGCGCTTGACGAGCGCCGCACGCTGGGCCACCCGCTTGGCCCGCTGCACGGCATTCCGGTCGCGATCAAGGATATCATCGACACCGCGGATTATCCGACCGAGCTTGGCTCCCCGCTCGCCGCCGGACGCCGGCCCCGGCGTGACGCCGCCGTCGTCGCCAGGCTGCGCGCCGCCGGTGCCGTGATCATCGGCAAAAGCGTGACCACCGAGTTCGCCTATTTTCACCCCGGGCCGACGCGCAACCCGCACGACCATGCCCGCACCCCCGGCGGTTCGTCCTCGGGCTCGGCGGCGGCGGTCGCCGCCCAAATGGTCCCGCTCGCGCTCGGCACGCAGACCAACGGTTCGGTGATCCGTCCGGCGGCGTTCTGCGGCGTGTTTGCCATCAAGCCGAGCCACGGGCTCGTGTCGCGCGCGGGTGTGCTGCAGCTGTCGCGCAGGCTCGACCATGTCGGTGCCTTCGCGCGCTCGGTGCCCGATCTCGCGCTCATCCTCGATGTCCTCGCTGGTCACGATCCGGCCGATCCTGATTCGATGCCGTTCGCCAGCGCCGATTTCCGTGCCGTGCAGCGCGAAAGCCCGCCGGCATCCCCGCATTTTGCTTTCGTGCGCACCCCGGTCTGGGACAAGGCCACGCAGGAATCGCAAGCGGCGTTCGAGGAACTGGCGGCGGCGCTTGGTCCCGCGATGGCGCTGGTCGACCTTTCCGCTCCGTTCGCCGAGGCCTGGCAAGCCCATCGCATCGTCATGGCGACCGAGATGGCGCACAACCTTGCACCCTTTGTCGCGCGCGGCGAGCCGAGCGAGGTGATGCAGAGCCTCCTGGCCGAGGGCAAGCGCACGCATGCGGTCGAGTATCTCGATGCGCTCGACAAGGCGTCGCGCTACGCCGCGAGCCTTGCGGAGATTTTCGACCAGTACGACGCCGTCATCACCCCGGCCGCGCCCGGCATCGCGCCGAAGGGGCTGAGCGCCACCGGCGATCCCGCCTTCTGCACCTTGTGGACATTGACCGGGCTGCCGGCGCTGTCGCTGCCGTTGCTGGCAGGCGAGGGCGGACTTCCCATCGGGGTGCAGCTTGTCGGCGGGCCTGGCCGCGATGCGCGGCTGCTGCGCACGGCGACTGCGCTCATCGAGATGCTGGCGCCGCCCAAGAAGCGGGTCCGTCGGCCCCGCGCCAGCGCATGAGCGCGCCGGGCGTTGCAGGTCCCCGCGCCCTTCGTCCTTCTTCACGATGTCAAACAGCCCGCTTCGCGGCTGGTGCCGCGCAGCACTCCTCGTTCCCGCGGCGCATATCCGCGTGCGGGTCGTTGCCTTCCCTTGTCTCTTTGTCCCTTCGCTTGTCGCCGCATCTCCGCCGGCTTGACTGACGCTGCGGCGGGCTTGAGCCCATCGCCGTGGCGACAGCGGCCGGTCCGGCCCCTGATGAGGGGCGGGTGGAGCGCCGACAGGCGCACTCTTTCGTTCTGTCGCGCTTGCGAGGCGCGACGCCCGCGCTTGCGAGGCGCGGACCTGTCCCGGTGCGACCGGGACCCCTCTCGGCGCTCCACCGTGGCGATTTTCGGTCGGGGACCCATGGTGCCGTCTCCGGCAGTGGGACACCGGAGGCGCCAGCGATGTGTCGGCGCCAAGCCACGAAGGCCTGGCGGACGGGATCCCGGACCTCCCGCGAGGCGGTTTCGCGCCGCCGCCGCGGGACGCCACTCCCCGCTCCGCCGCCAGG
>DASSJW010000503.1:0-5326 GCA_035690995.1 Xanthobacteraceae bacterium | reverse complement strand
GATTCTGATCGTCATGCATCAGGAGACTTCGACGCCTGGGCGTGTCGGTCACGCCCTGCGCCAGCGCGGCTATCCGCTCGACCTGCGCCGTCCGCGCTTCGGCGACCCGCTGCCCGAGACCATGGCAGGGCACGCCGGCGCCATCTATTTCGGCGGTCCGATGAGCGCGAACGACACCGACGATTTCGTCCGCCGCGAGATCGACTGGCTCAGAGTCCCGCTGCGGGAGAAGAAACCGTTTCTCGGTATCTGCCTCGGCGCGCAGATGCTGGCGCACCATCTCGGCAGCCGCGTCTACCAGCATCCCGACGGCCATGCCGAGGTTGGGTATTACCCGATCCGGCCGACCGACACCGGGCGCGAGGTCTGCGATCCCTGGCCGGAGCAGGTCTATCAGTGGCACCGCGAAGGCTTCGATCTGCCGCTGGGCGGCGAACTGCTGGCCGAGGGCGATTCGTTCCCGGTGCAGGCGTTTCGCTACGGCGGTCCGGCCTATGCGCTGCAGTTCCATCCCGACGTCACCCACGCGATGATGTGCCGGTGGACGACACGCGGGCATGAACGCACCCTGCTGCCCAATGCCAAACCGCGGGTCGCCCATTTCGCCGACCGCGCGGTCTACGATCCGGCCGGCCGTGCGTGGCTCGCCGCTTTCCTCAATCACTGGCTGGGAAAGTCGGTGCCGGAGCAAAGCCGGGCATCGGTGGGCTGACACCAAGCGACGCAAGCAACCCGTCGCCCCGGCGGCTTCAAGGCTTCTTGGCGTAGAAGCTGTCGACATGGCGAAGCGCCGGAAAGGCGCGCGCCCAGATCAGCACCACCAGCAGGGTGCCGATGCCGCCGACCAGGACCGCCGGGATGGCGCCGAGCCAGGCCGCCATGACGCCCGCGCGAAAATCGCCGAGTTGATTCGAGGTGCCGGAAAACAGCGAACTCACCGCGTTGACGCGTCCGCGCATCTCGTCGGGAGTCTCGAGTTGGACGAGCGTCATGCGGATCACCACGCTCACCGCATCCGATGCACCCAGCGCCGCCAGCGCCGCCATCGACAGGATGAACGACTTCGATAGCGCGAACACGATGGTTGCAAGCCCGAAGCAGGCCACGCAGGCGAACATGATGCGGCCGACGCGGCGCGTAAGCGGCGAGGTGGTCAGGATCGCCGTGATCGCCAAGGCGCCGATCGCGGGTGCCGCGCGCAACAGGCCAAGGCCCTCCGGGCCGGTGTGGAAGACTTCATCAGCGAAGATCGGCAGCAGCGCGGTGGTGCCGCCGAGCAGGACGGCGAACAGATCGAGCGAGATGACACCGAGCACGATCGGGTTGCGCCGGATATAGGCGATGCCGGCGAAGAATGCTTCGAAGCTGATGGGGGAGCGACTCGAGACGAAGCGCTCGATGTGCACGAATGCCAGCAGGACCGCCGATGTGAGGAAGAGCGCGCCGCAGGTCGTGTAGGGAACGGCCGCGCCGAAGGCGTAGAGAATGCCGCCGATCGCCGGGCCGGTAATGGTCGCGAGCTGGGTGGTGGAGGCGGACGCGGCGACCGCGCGCGGAAACAACGACACCGGCACGACCGACGGCAGCAAGGTCTGCTGGGTCGGCGCCTCGAAGGCCCGCCCGACACCGAAGACGAACACGGCCGCCAGAATGAACTCCCTCGTGACCGAGCCGGAGACCGATCCGATGGCCAATGCCGCGGCGGCGAGGCCTTCGAGCGCCTGGCAGATCTGCAGCAGACGCCGCCGGTCGTAGCGGTCGGCGACCTGGCCTGCCACCAGCATGAACGCGGCCATCGGCAGGAACTGGACCAGGCCGACGAGCCCGAGATCGAATGCGCTGCCGGTGATCGCGTACATCTGCCAGGCCACCGCCACGCCCAGCATCTGGAAGCCCATGGCGGAGCAGGTGCGCGCGCTCCAATAGAAGACGAATGGACGGTGCCGCAGGATCGAGTCCGGCGCGGCATCAGGCGGGTTCATGGCTGTCCGATGGTTCTCGCCGGGCAGGTTGGTCCGGCCGATCCTCGCCCGCCGTCTTCGCCGGCGCGCGGGTTGCGGTCGTCAGCAGGCCTCGATGGTCGGCTTTTGCCTTTGGCGGGTGGCTTGCCAGCCCGGCCGCGGAGCGGCCGAAGACTGGTGGAGCCGAGGGGGGTCGAACCCCTGACCTCCTCATTGCGAACGAGGCGCTCTCCCAACTGAGCTACGGCCCCGGCCAAATGCAACCGTGTTGCGGCGGTCGTGAATGTCGGCCATTTACGGCCCGGAGTCCAAGGAGTCAAGGATCAGCCCGCCAAGCTGCGACTATGGCGGCGAGGGCTTTGCGTTGCGTCAACGCGGCAACGCGATTATCTAGCTCCCGGCAACTCGCCAGCGGCCATTCGCCAGTTTGCCTTTTCGGGGTGAATTCCATGAATCCGTTTCTCTGGCTCATCCATACGCTGATCTGGCTCTACATTTACCTTCTGATCGGCGCGGCCGTGCTGTCGTGGCTGATCGCATTCAACGTGGTGAACAGCCACAATTCCACCGTGCGCACGATCTGGGATTTTCTCTATCGGGTGACCGAGCCCGGCCTGCGGCCGATCCGCGCCATCCTCCCCAATCTCGGCGGCATCGACATCTCGCCGGTGATTCTCATCATCGCGTTGATGTTTCTCGATCAGCTCATCATCTGGCTCTTCGTCTCGGCGTTCGGTTGAGTGAGCGCGTCGGCTCCGCCGTGGCGAGTCGAAGGGAGCGAGCTCATGCTCGCCGTGCGGCTCACGCCGCGCGGCGGGCGCGACGCCATCGACGGCATCGAGCAGCTGTCGGACGGACGCCGGGTGCTGAAGGTGCGCGTGCGCGCGGCGGCAAGCGAGGGCGAAGCCAATGCGGCGCTCGCCAGGCTGATCGCCAAGACGCTCGGCGTGCCTCCTCGTGATGTCAGCCTGGCCGCTGGTGCGAGTGCGCGATTGAAGCGGCTTCGGATTGCCGGGGCGGGCGCGACGCATGCCGCGATGCTGGAGAAAATCTGCGCCGTCGGGTAATCCGGTTCATCCGTGCTTGTCCGCGGGAGCCGCCGGGACCGGCATCGAAGGA
This sequence comes from Xanthobacteraceae bacterium, assembly GCA_035690995.1. Lineage (GTDB taxonomy): Bacteria > Pseudomonadota > Alphaproteobacteria > Rhizobiales > Xanthobacteraceae > VAZQ01. The sequence continues at coordinate 2,246 of DASSJW010000503.1, read as the reverse complement.
TGAGTGCGGCCCATCACGCTGGCGGTACGGCAATGAGTGCAAAGATCATCGACGGCAAGGGGGTTGCAGCCGACCTGCGCGGCAAGGTCGCGGACGCCGTGCACCGGCTGGCGCGCGACCGCGGCATCACGCCGGGGCTCGCGGTCGTGCTGGTTGGCAACAACCCGGCGAGCGAGAGCTATGTCGGCAACAAGATGAAGATGACCACGGGGAGCGGCATGCGCTCGTTCGATCACCGGCTGCCGGCGACGACGAGCGAAGCCGAACTGCTGGCGCTGATCGCGCGGCTCAATGCCGATCCCGCGGTGCACGGCATCCTGGTGCAGCTTCCGTTGCCTGCGCAGATCGATTCACACAACATCATCGCCGCGATCGACCCGGCCAAGGATGTCGACGGCTTCCACCCCCTGAATGCCGGGCGCCTGTCCGCCGGTCTGCCGGCGCTGGCGCCGTGCACGCCGCTCGGCTGCGTGCTTCTCGCCAAGACCGTGCAGCCCTCGCTCGCCGGGCTGGAGGCGGTCGTGATCGGCCGTTCCAATATCGTCGGCAAGCCACTGGCCCAGCTCCTCCTGGCGGAGAACGCGACGGTGACGATAGCGCACTCCAAAACGCGCGATCTGCCAGCCGTCTCCCGTCGCGCCGATGTTCTGTTTGCGGCGGTGGGGCGCGCGGAAATGGTGCGGCGCGATTGGGTCAAACCCGGCGCCATCGTGATCGACGTCGGCATCAACCGGGTGACGCAAGAAGACGGCAAGTCGCGGATCGTGGGCGACGTGGCCTTTGCCGAAGTGAGCGAGATCGCCGGCGCGATCACGCCGGTGCCGGGCGGCGTCGGGCCGATGACCATCGCCTGCCTGCTCGCCAACACGGTGCGGGCGGCTTGCGCGCTCGCCGGCTTGCGGGCGCCGTCACTCGGCCAGGGGCCGACCGACGATCGCGAGTAACGGACGACGGGCGAGGAAGGACAGCCGCCAAAAGCGGGATGCGGCGAGAACCGACGCGGACGCACCCGGCGTCCGCAGTCTCCCGGTCGTCAGCTATTCCAGGCGAAGGCGACCTTGTCGAGCACGCGGCTGCCGAACTTTTCGGAAGAGCGCGCCACCGCCTTGCCGCCAAGCGCGCGATAGAAGCCGACCGCGGGCTCGTTGTCCGACAACGCCCAGACCACCATGCTTTGGAGGCCGCTCTGCAACAGGTCGCGGCGCGCGGCCGAGAACAGCTTGCGGCCAAAGCCGAGCCCCTGGAATTCCGGCCGCAGATAGAGCTCGTAGATCTCACCGTCGTAGTAGAGGCTGCGCGCGCGGTTGCGACCGTAATTGGCATAACCGGCGAGGCAATCGCCAAACGCAAGCACCGCGATGCGGCTGCCCTTGCGCACGGCGCTGTCCCACCATTGCGGGCCGCGCCGGTTGATGAGCTTGTCGAGTTCAGGCCCGGGAATGATGCCCTGATAGGCACCGCGCCAGGCCTCGTCATGAGTCGCTGCGATCGCCGATGCATCTGACGGCTTTGCGCGACGGACTTCGATGAGGATCGTGCTCATGACGTTATACAAGCAAGCACTTCGCCGCGCTTCAAGAGCTATGTTTAATGCTCGGTTAATAGCGTTGGCGATTGATGTGGATTTGCCACACTGCGACGCCCCGCGCGCTGCTCGCGATGCCGGCAACCTGCAAAGATGTTGCAGCGGCGACACGCGCAAGCGGCAAAGCGCGCGACCGGCAGCGGTGTTGCCGGGGTCATGGCGGTCGGCGCGAATCGGTCAAGCCACCGGAGCGATGCGCGGCCTCGGGGCGGCGCCGCCGGCGCTTTGAGCGGACCGGCAGAGGTGGCCGGACGCGGCCCCGTCGCGGTGCATCGCGGTATAAGGTGGATCGCCGCACAGGGAGGTATCGGCGGCCGCGAGCAGGTGAGGAGTCGTGCGGTGCCGCAAAAGCGAAATTGCGCGCCCGCGCCTCGCCGGGAAAGGCGCGTTATTGGCGCGATGGAAGGCGGCGAAAGCGGGGCCGGAGGTCGCCGTGGGCAGTTCGGCAACGCGGTCGTGCCGGCGGCGCGGGCGGGCCAACCTACAGTCTCGCGTTGTTGATTGTGATTGCGCTGCGCGGGTCGACAGCGGCGCGCTTCCGGCTCAGGCGAGGAGGGGTCTCACACCCGCTCGGTCTCCTTGACCCGCTCCGCCTTTTTGCGGTCGTTGGGGTCGAGCAGCTTCTTGCGCAGCCGGATCGCCTTCGGGGTCACCTCGACCA
>DASSJW010000502.1:0-4285 GCA_035690995.1 Xanthobacteraceae bacterium | reverse complement strand
ACCTCCTCGTTGCCTTCCTGCTTGAGCAGCGCGACATTGATGGTGCCGTCCGAAACGTAAAGTCCGCGCCGGGCCTTCCCCGCCACCTTCATGTCGAAGGCTTGTTCGAAGAATTTGGCGGCTTTTTCCGGATCCGGCACGATGAGCGCAATGTGGCGAAGCTTGGCCATGGCGTCTGTCCTTCTTGCGTAACGGGGTGGCGAACAATAGCGAGGAACTGCGTCTCACCACAAGGCGCGCGGGCTGATATCCTGCGACCGAAGTTGCGATTGAGGACTATTTCGCCATCGGCCTTCGGCCCGTACCACGTCCGGGCGCGTGTCCGTCGGAGAACCGATAGTGCCGAGCGTTCAGGGGGCGAGCGGGTATGTACAAGGACTTGCGTGAATTCATCGAGCTTGTCGACAAGCTCGGCGCGCTGCGGCGGATCGAAGGCGCCGATCCTCGATTCGAGATCGGCGGCCTCACCGAGGTCGCAGCCGGGCGGCCCGATGGGCCGGCGCTGCTGTTCGACGCGATCAAGGGCTTGCCGCGCGGCGTGCGTGTCTTCACCAACGCGGCCACCACCCCGCAGCGAGCCGCGCTCGCGCTCGGCATCGACCCGACCTTGCGACCGCTCGAGACGCTCAAGGCCTGGATGGAGAAGCGCAAGACGCTGCGTCCCCATCAGCCCGTCGTCGTGAAGGACGCGGCGTTTCTCAAGAACGCGAGCGAGGAGGTCGACCTCGCCAGGTTTCCGGCCCCGACCTGGCACCGGCATGACGGCGGACCTTTCATCGGCTCGGGCTCGATCGTGATCATGCGCGATCCGGACGGGGGCTGGATCAACGCCTCGATCTACCGCATCCAGGTGCACGGCCGGAACAGGCTCACGGTGCAGTTCGATCATGGCGGCCGGCACGGCGCCATTATCGCGAAAAAATATTGGGACCAGGGCAAGCCGTGTCCGCTCGCGGTCGTCAATGGCGAGGACCCGGCTTTGTTCATCGCCGGCTTTGAATATCTGCCCGCGGGGCAATCGGAGTACGAGTTCGCCGCCGCGATCAAAGGAGCGCCGATCGAAGTTTATCCGGGCCCGCTGACCGGGCTGCCGATCCCGGCTCACGCGGAGATCGTGTTCGAAGGCCATCTCCTGCCGATGAGCGAGACCACGCTGCCGGAAGGACCTTTCGGCGAATTCACTGGCTATTACGCATCGGAAGCGCGGCCGGCGCCGGTCATGGAGGTAACGGCATCCTATCATCGCGACGACCCGATCCTGCTGGGCTCGCCGCCGATGAAGCCGCCGCGCTTTCATTTCGGGCTTCCGTTCCGCGCGGCCACGATCTGGGAAAATCTCGATGCCGCCGGCGTCACCGATGTGGTGGGAGCTTGGCAACACGTCTCCCAGTTGATGACCGTGGTGGCGCTCAAACAGCGCTACGACGGCCACGCCAAACGCGCCGCGCTGGTCGCCGCGGCCCACAGCTACATGGCGCGCATCGTCGTGGTTGTGGACGACGACGTCGACCCGTCCAACCTCAACGATGTCATGTGGGCGGTCGCAACCCGTTGCGAGCCGTCGGAGCAGATCGATATCGTCAGAAATGCCTGGAGCTCAGCGCTCGACCCCCGTATCTCGGCGGCCGACAAGCAGCGCGGCGTCACCTCGCATTCCAAAGTGATCATCGAGGCATGCCGGCCGTTTCCCTGGCTCGATAAGTTTCCGCCGACGTCGGCGCTGTCCGTCGCGGAGGCGCAGGCGATCGAGGACAAGTGGGGCGATGCGCTGAAGTGAGGCGGTGGCTCGGCTGAGAGGCTTGCGCGCGCTCGTGTCCCGGCCAAGCGAGCGCCCGTTCGCCTCGGGCTGGGTATGTTGCTGCGCGCGAGTGCGAGCCGGGACCCATATGTGGACGGCCCCCGGCTTGCAAGAGCTGTGGCAGCGAGCGGATCGGATCGCTTGCGATCATATGTCCGGCCTGTTGATGCGGTCGCCCATGACCGCTGGCCAAGATGGTTTCCGCGACGGGAGTTCCAAACAGAGCCGCGGTTTCTGGAGTGCCGCTGGGTCCCACGGAGTGTCTCACGTCTCGGATCGATCGATCACACCATCTGCTCGTCTCGAGCAAGCTCCGGCCTCAGCGCGAGATGAAAATCGCTCTCACGCCGATTCGTTATGCCTGGGTTATCGCGGTCGGCTCTGAGCCATAGCGCGCGCTCGGGCTGCGGGTGTCGCGCAAGCGCGTAGAATTGTAGCGTTCCCCGCTGATCATCAGCTTCCAGACGATGCGGGCGGTCTTGTTGGCCAACGCTACGGCGGCCAGCTTGGGTGGTTTGCGCTTGAGAAGATCGATCAGCCAGGGCGAGGGATGTCCTCGTCCCCGCCGCACCTGTTGGATCACCGCTGTGGCGCCGAGGATCAGCGTCCTGCGCAAAGTCTCATCGCCGGCGCGCGTGATCACGCCCAGCCGCGTCTTGCCGGCTGTGGAGTGATCCTTCGGGGTGAGCCCGATCCATGCCGAGAAATCCCGGCCGGATCGAAAGGCATGAGGATCGGGCACCTTCATCACGACCAGCGAGGCACCGATCGGGCCGATAGCAGGGACTTCGACAAGCCGTCGGCTCAGTTCGTTGTGCTTGTGCCAGGCCATCAGCTTGGCTTCGATCTTTTGGATCTCCACCTTGAGCTGCGCGTATTCCCTGGCATGCGCAGCGAATAGCTCCTTCGCAAGCTTCGGTAGTTCGGTGGCCGCAGTAAGGCGCGCCAGCAGCGGCTCGATCTTGTCTAGACCCTTGGCGGCGGTCAGCCCGAACTCGGCCGCGTAACCACGGATGGCATTGGTCAACTGGGTCCGCATGCGGATCAGCCGGTCACGCGTGCCCGCCAACATTAACGCGGCTTGCTGCTCGGCGGTCTTTACCGGCACAAACCGCATCGTCGGCCGGCTCATGGCTTCGCAGATGGCCTCCGCATCGGCGGCATCATTCTTACCCCGCTTCACGTACGGCTTCACATATTGCGGCGGCAGCAGAACAACTTCGTGGGCCAAAGCTTCGAGCTCGCGAGCCCAATAATGCGCTGCTCCGCAAGCCTCCAGGCCGATCTTCGTCGGCTTCAACTTGCCAAAAAACTCAATGACTTGCTGCCGCCGCAGCTTCTTGCGCAGTACCACCTTCTCAGCCGCATCCACACCATGCAGCACAAAAACACTCTTGGACGTGTCCATACCAACGCGGATAAGCTTCTCCACGGACGGCTCCCTCGTTTGAGATCTGCAACGACCTCATTCTGGCACACTGATGCCGTCGGGGGCCGTCCACCCCAACAGGGCAGGTCGACGATGGCGATCGGCCCCGCGCCGGTCAGAAAGCCGCGGATCTGATCGAGGTCGCGGACCGGCTGCGGTCCATCGCCGGGATGGCGGCTGGCGACGGCGAGGCGGATCACCGCGCCATGCACCGCCTGCGCGAGGCGCTGGTCGAGCACGGCCGCGGATCGCACCACCACGCGCGAGCGGATGAGATCGAGGGCCCCCTGGAAGGCATAGGCGCCGACCAGGAAAACCGAGAGCGCGATCAGCGTCGGCACGCTCCGGCTGCTCAGGACCCGGTCGTAGATCTGCAACATGTAGAGCGGGCCGGCCAGCATCAGCAGGTTCACCACGCCCGAGAACAGCGCCACGCTGCCGAACGTGCGCCGGCACTCGCGCAAAGCCTCTGCGAGGCCGGGATGGACCGGGATTTTGGCTGCAAACATTGCTATTTCCGACGAGGACCCGCGCTTGCGATGTTCATATCATACCGCATTTCCAGCGAAAATCTCCGCCCCAAAAATGAAGAATTAGTCATAAATCTCAATAGGATCATTGGCCGTGCCGCCGCTCTGCTTTCTTCGCCGACCTCTCCCCCCACAAGGGAGGAGAGGACGCCCTGGAGCGCGCGCGACCGAGCGCGAGCCGACCGACATCGCATTAGGCGATGTCGATGTGGAACTCCTTCGGCCCGCTGAAGGCCGCGTGATCCCAGACGTTCACGAACAGGTCGTCGCCGGTGGTTCCGGCGACGAAGGTGGTCTGCGCCAGTTGCGCCTGCGTCACGGCAAAGGTCGTACCGGCCGCCTGCACCTGGCCATTGACCTCGAAGTGGCCGCTGCTCGCTGCCGCGCTGTTGTCGTAGAAGAAATACAGCAGGCTGTCGCCATCGGCATCGTTGGCCGAGAACAGTGACGACGCGTCGAGGACTTGTCCGCTCGGCGCTGAGCTAGGTGCCGTTACCGTCACCGTCGGCGCCTGGTTGGCCGGGATGT
>DASSJW010000501.1:0-4855 GCA_035690995.1 Xanthobacteraceae bacterium | reverse complement strand
CGCGAGGCCGAGGCTGTAGACGTTGAAACCGAAGAAGGCCATGGCGAGAAACGTCACCGGCACCATGCCGATCGCCAGCCGCACGAGGCTCATGATCATCAGGGCGCAGACGAATTCAATCGGGCGCAGCGGGCTGATCATCAGGTTGCTGAGATTGCGCGACCACATCTCTTCGAGAAACGAGACCGAGAAGCCGAGCTGACCGCGAAACAGCACATCCCACATCAGCACGGCGGCGATGAAGACGCCGCTCGCGCGCGCGAAAAACCCCGAATTCTGCGCGATGTAGAGCTGCAGAAATCCCCACACGAAGAGCTGCACCGCCGGCCAATAGATGAGCTCCACCAGCCGCGTCCAGGACGAGCGCAGCAGATAGAGATAGCGCAGCACCATCGCCGCGATGCGATGCGGCGCCAACGTCACCGCGCTGGTGGAGTGCGCACTCATGCCAGCGCCTTGGGGAGCACCGCGCCATCGGCTCCAGCGTCCCCTCCCCCGATTGCGGGGGAGGGACAGGGTGGGGGCATGTGCGTGCGCCGGATAAGGAATGCGCAGTCGCCCGCAAGCGGGGGAGGGAGTGCACCGAACCCGCGGCAGCGTCGATCCACAACATTAAAGGTCCTAGCCGGCATCATCACTGCGCCGCCTCCCGGGCTTCGCCCCGCCCGCGCACCACATCGAGAAATACTTCCTCGAGCGTTTCGCGGCCGTAACGGACGAGCAGGCATTGCGGCGTATCGTCGTCCTCTATGCGGCCGCGCTTCATGATGATGACGCGCTCGCACAGACGCTCGACCTCGGCCATGTTGTGCGATGCCAGCAGCACGGTTGCGCCGCGCTCCTTGCGAAAACGCTCGAGATGGCTGCGCACCCAGTCGGCGGTATCGGGATCGAGCGAGGCGGTCGGCTCGTCGAGCAGCAGAACCTGCGGCGAATTGATGAGCGCCTTCGCCAGCGCGACGCGAGTCTTCTGGCCGGCCGACAGCTTGCCGGTTGGCCGGTCGAGAAACTCCGTGAGGTCGAGCTCCGCTGCAAGGGCCGCGATGCGGCCTTCGAGGTCCTCCACCGCATAGAGCCGCCCGAAGACCTTGAGATTCTGCCGCACGGTCAGCCGATGCGGCATATCGATATAGGGGCTCTCGAAGTTCATCTTGTGCAGCACCTGGTAGCGCTGGCGCGGCATGGCGGCGCCAAGCACCTTCACCGTGCCGGCGGTGGGCGTCACGAGGCCCATGATCATCGCGATGGTCGTGGTCTTGCCGGCACCATTGCCGCCCAACAGCCCGGTGACGGAGCCGGGCTCGAGCGCAAACGAAATCCCGTCCACCGCATGGGTGGTCTTGTAGACCTTCACCAACTGGTCGACGGCGATGGCGGGCTCGGCGGCTTTGAGCATGGATACACGGTTTGCCAAACCGCACATGTGGCCCGAGCGACAGCGCGAGGCAAGGGCCAAGGACATCGCCGCGCAACCCTCGGCCGACGCGTCCGAGAGCATGAAGTAGGGCATTCGGCCACGGTTGAGCACATGCGACGAAGGTCTACAGTGACGGCATGACCGACCAACCCGCGGAGGAGGCGCACCGGACCGGGCGCAGCGTGCGCCTCGACACGCTCGTGCGGCTGCGCTGGCTCGCGGTCATCGGCCAGACCACGGCCGTGCTCGTGGTGTATGTGGGTCTCGACTACGAGCTGCCGATCTGGGGCTGCCTCGCGGTGATCGCGCTGGCGGCCTGGCTCAATGTCGCCCTGCGCATTCGCTTTCCGATGACGCAGCGGCTCGAGCCCGACCGGGCGGCGTGGCTGCTGGCCTTCGACATCGCCGAGCTCGCGGTGCTGCTGTTCTTCACCGGCGGGCTGCAGAACCCGTTCGCGTTCCTTTTTCTCGGACCGGTGCTGATCTCGGCCACCGCGCTTCCCCCGCGCATGACCTTGATGCTCGGCGGTTTCGCCATCGCCTGCGCGACGCTGCTGGTTTTCGTCCACGATCCTCTGCCCTGGGACACCGAGCCGCCGCTCGAATTGCCCGCCGTGTATGTGATGGGCGTCTGGCTTGCGATCCTGCTCTCGATCGCATTCATCGGCCTGCATGCGTGGCAGATCACCGAAGAGTCCCGCCAGCTCGCGGATGCGCTGGCGGCGACCGAGCTGGTGCTCGCGCGCGAGCAGCACCTCTCGCAGCTCGACGGACTTGCGGCGGCCGCCGCCCATGAGCTCGGCACGCCGCTCGCCACCATCACCCTGATCGCCAAGGAGCTGCAGCTCGCGATCCCGCCCGACTCCGAACATGCCGACGACGTGCGGCTGTTGAACGAGCAGGCGAAACGCTGCCGTTCCATTCTCGCCAAGCTCACCGAGCTCTCGAGCGGCGATCCTTTCGACCGCATGAAGCTCTCCACGCTGATCGAGGAGGTGGTGGCGCCGCATCGCAATTTCGGCGTGGCGATCAACGTCGCCCTGTCGCCGGGGCAAGCGGACGAGCCGGTTGGCGGCCGTAACCCGGCAATCCTGTACGGCCTCGGAAACCTGCTGGAGAACGCGGTCGATTTCGCCCGCGAGCGGGTCGAGGTCGCCGCCTCCTGGAGCGGGCAGGACGTCAACGTGACCATTACCGACGATGGCCCGGGCTTTGCCCCGGAAATCATGGACCGAATCGGCGAGCCTTACGTCACCAGCCGGCGGCAGCAGCGCCAGAGCGTCGACGGCGAGGCGAGCGGCCTCGGCCTCGGCTTCTTTATTGCCAAGACCCTGCTGGAACGCTCGGGCGCGACGCTCGATTTCGAGAATCGCGCGTTTCCCGACCGGGGGGCCGTGGTGCGGGTGCACTGGGGCCGCAGCGACTTCGAGCGCGCGATGGCGTTCGCTTCGTGAACGGCGCCCCGCCTTTCATTATCGATTATTCACTTGAGGTCGTGGGGCGGCGTTCCTAGACTATATGGGAAATTTATGGGCAGATGGTGCTGTCGCCGGTTCCGTCGGGCCTGCGCAGCGTGTGGCGGCAGGCCACTTTGGAGGCGGTAAATGGCGATGGCCGATTTCGCGGCAGCAATGCCGAACGATCGCTCGCTGCTGATCGTCGAGGACGACAAATCATTCCTGCAGCGGCTTGCGCGGGCTATGGAGGGTCGCGGCTTCGCCGTGACCACGGCCGAATCGGTCGCCGAAGGGCTGACCCAGCTCGAAACCGCCTCGCCTGCCTTCGCCGTGGTCGACATGCGGCTCGAGGACGGCAACGGCCTCGACGTGATCTCGGCGCTCAAGCGGCGCCGTCCGGATGCCCGCGCCATCATCCTGACCGGCTACGGCAACATCGCCACCGCGGTGAACGCGGTGAAGCTCGGCGCCGTCGACTACCTGTCCAAGCCGGTCGACGCGGATGATGTGGTGGCGGCGCTGCTCGCGCTCGACGGCCGCAAAGCCGAGCCGCCGGAAAACCCGATGTCGGCCGATCGGGTGCGCTGGGAGCACATCCAGCGCATCTACGAGCTGTGCGGACGCAACGTCTCGGAGACCGCTCGCCGTCTCAACATGCACCGCCGCACGCTGCAGCGCATTTTGGCCAAGCGGGCGCCGAAATAGGTAACGCTTTTACCATTGACCAAGTGAATACCTTTGCCGATCCGGACATCGACCCGGTCGCATGGCTCGCATGCTTCGGAACTAACGCGCATATCGCAGTGCAACTAAAACCCGCCCTGAGCGTTACTGCTCCGGACCATCGGAGATTTGAGCATGTATCCGAATCAGGACGCCATTTTTGAGCGACTGGAGACCACCAAGAAATTCGGTCTCCTATCCGATTACCTGGTGAGCTGGGTCGGGCGCGCCGGACGGCTCAATCCCAAAGTGACGGTCTGGGGCAGAGACGGCACGCCGGAAGACGTGGTCGAGCACTACGTGGCGCGGCTGCTCAAGGGTCTGGTCAACGACCGCCACATCATCGTCGCCGATTAACTTCCACCGCCGTATGGCCCGTCCGGATCGGCGAGCGCCGAGAGGCGCAGCGCCGCCGCGCGCGCAAATGCCAGCATCATGCTCTTGCGGGTGGCGGCATGCAGCCGATGCTCCGGGGCTTCGCACTTGACCGACGCGCCGAAGGCGTCGGCAACGATGAGGCCGGTGTCGGGCGGGAAGATCTCGCAGGGGACGTCGAGCGTCGTGGCGAAAAACAGCCGGTCACAGTGCAGCCGGTAGTCGATCCATTTCTGATCGGCGCGCAAATCGGCGATCGAAGATTTGATCTCCACGATCCACACTTCGCCATCGCCCGCGAGCGCCACCAGGTCAGCGCGCCGGCCCGACGCCAGCGGCAATTCGCTCACCACCGCAAAGCCCAGCGAATGCAGGAGCCGCGTGGTGCCGCGCGCGACCGCCAGCGCGGTCGGCGATTGCCGGCGGTCGATCGGCAGGACAGCGGCCAGTGAGCTCATGCTCATGGAATGAACGATCCCCGGCAGCGGCACGCTCGTGGTTGCAGGACGAAACCGAAACTCACGCACGCAACATCCCCCGTCGACGGCAAGCCGCAACCGATCGGGGACCGCACGCGCTCACCGCCGATCACGACTTGCTGGTCCCTGATATTGCCGCGGCGGCGCGTTCGGCGAAAGCCCCGCTCAACGCCGCCCGGTTCGGAGCAATGATCCCGCGTTCGGTCACCAGGCCGGTGACGAAGCGCGCGGGTGTCACGTCGAAGCCGTAGTTTGCGACGGCTGAGCCTTCCGGCACGATGCGCACGGTCTCGACGCGGCCGTCGGCGGTGCGGCCGGTGATGGTCGCGACCTCGTCCGGGCTGCGCTGTTCGATCGGTATTTCGGCAAGCCCGTCGGACACGGAAAAATCGATCGTCGGCGAG
>DASSJW010000500.1:0-3181 GCA_035690995.1 Xanthobacteraceae bacterium | reverse complement strand
TTGCCGTTGGAGGAAAAGGTGAGCGCGGAGCGCGCGATGCGCGTTGCCGGCACCGGCGACAGCGGCATGGCGACCTCCGCCGTAATCCCATCCGGGATCTTGCCGTCGGCGTTGGGCAATTCGATCTCGACGCGATAGGTGCGCGTGGTCTGACTTGCGGTCTTGGCGACGAATCGAATTTTCCCGCTCGCGAGCTCGCCGGTCACGAGACGCACATCGGCGGTATCCCCGACCTTGATGCCGGCGAGCTTGCGCTCCGCGACCTCGACCACCGCCAGCATCGGATCGAGCGCAACAAGCGTCGCAAGCTCGCGGCCGGCGAAGGAGAATGCGGCCTGGCCGACCTCGACGGCGACGTCGTGCACAACGCCCGACCATGGCGCCCGCACCACCCCGCGATCACGCTCGGCCTCGGCACCGGCAAGCGTCGCTTCCGCCGCCTTGACCTGGGCCTCGAGATCGACGAGTTGGAGCCGCGGCAGCGTGCCGGTCATGATCAGCGCGCGCTTGGCGTCGAGCTCGGTGCGCTTCTGCGTGACCACCGCCTCCGCCTGCGCCACCTGCGCCTCGCGCGCCTCATCAGAGAGGACCGCGATGACTTCGCCCTTCTTGACCCACGTTCCGCGCTTGATCCTGAGCTCGGTCAGGATGCCGCCGGTTCTCGCGGTGAGAGTGACCCGCTTGTCGGCTTCGGTCCGCCCAGCAACGGTGAGCTTGCGGCTGTGCGGAACCACCGTCGTCCCCACCACGGCGACGCGGAAAAGCTTCTTCGCCTCGCCGTCGCCGCTGCGCACGGCGGCGCGGCTTTCCGCCGACTCATGCGGCAGGAAGTGCCCGGATGCGATCCAAAGCCCGGCGGCGGCAACGAGGCCGACGGCGGTCAGGCGGCTGGCTTTCATCGAACGCTCTCCTTGATGTCGAACACGCGCTTGGGCTTGTCGGCCGGCTTCGGCGAGCCGCCGCGCAGCATGTGGCGCGTGATGTCCATGAAGATCGGAAGCACCGCTTCCGCGTTGAAATCGGGATCGAGCGCGCGGCGCCACCAAACGCCGTCGGCGATCACCATCAGCATGGTGATGACACCATCGAAATCGATGTCGCCGGGAATATCGCCCCGCTCGGCCGCAGCGCGCAGCAGGTCACCCAGCCACTTCCGCACGTCGACATCGAAAGAGGCTGAAATGCGCGCGATGTCCGGGTGGTGGCGCGCCTCGGCCATCACTTCGGTGCACAGCAGGACCTGCTCGCGCGGCCGTTCGGCGAGAAAATGGTGCGCCATGCCTTCGAGGACCGGGAACAAACCGTGGGAGAGATCAGCGCGCGCGAATTGCTGGGCGATTTCGGCGCGGTCGCGCTCGGCGATGCCGGCGATGAGCGCTTCCTTGGAGGGGAAGTAGCGATAGAGGTTGCCCGGGCTCATCCCGGCCTCGGCGCAAATATCCTGCATCGAGGCGCCGTGAAAGCCCGCGCGCACGAAACAGCGCTGCGCCGCGGCCAGGATTTCGGCGCGGCGATCAGACTGAAGCTGGGCACTCGCCCGGCGCATGACAGACGTCCCCCGACCCTGTGTTGCAGCGCATTTAAAAGAGAATGAACGTTCGCTCTTTTAATGCGGTCGGCGGGGGGCGTCAATACTTCCCCGTTTCGCCCCCAACCCCGACCTCTCCAGTGCATCCAAATTGGCTTATTTTTGGGGCGCGGGTGGGCTTAACCAACGAAATTCGTGCTTTCCCCCGCCGCCTTGTCACCTCAAGGACCGCCCCTATAATCGCCCGCTTCCTTTTTGGGCCGAGGGGGCCGATGGCGGGGAAGCCGGTTGCGATCATCATGGGAAGCCAGTCCGACTGGCAGACCATGAAGCATGCCGCCGACACCCTGACGGAGCTCGGGATCGGCTTCGAGCCGCTGATCGTGTCGGCGCATCGAACCCCGGACCGGCTGTTCAAGTTCGGAAAATCCGCGCGCCGGAAAGGCTTCAAGGTGGTGATCGCCGGGGCGGGCGGCGCCGCTCACCTGCCCGGCATGACCGCTTCGCTCACCTCGCTGCCGGTATTCGGCGTCCCGATGAACACCCACGCGCTCGAGGGCAAGGACAGCCTCCTGTCCATTCTGCAGATGCCGGCTGGCATTCCCGTGGGCACGCTCGCCATCGGCAAGCCCGGCGCGATCAACGCGGCCCTGCTCGCCGCCGCCGTGCTCGCGCTGTCCGATTCGCGGCTTGCCAAGCGGCTCGACCAATGGCGCGCGCGCCAAACCGAAGCCGTCGCCGCGCGCCCCAAGGATTAGAATCGCACGTGCTCGCCCCCGACTCGACGATCGGCATTCTCGGCGGCGGCCAACTCGGCCGCATGCTCGCGCTCGCCGCCGCACGGCTCGGATTCAAATGCCACGTCTTCGCCCCCAGCCCGGACGCGGCCGCCTTCGACGTCGTGCATCGGGTCACCTGCGCCGACTATACCGATAACGCCGCGCTCGACCGCTTCGCCGGCGACGTCGATGTGATCACCTACGAATTCGAGAACGTTCCGGCGCAAACCGCCACCTTCCTGTCCGCGCGCACCTCGGTTCTGCCCGACCCTCGGGTCTTGGCGATCACGCAGGACCGGCTGACCGAGAAGAACTTCATCGCCGGCCTCGGCATCGCCACCGCGCGATTTATCGCGGTCGCCTCGCCCGCGGAGCTCGCGTCGGCGCTCGACGCCATCGGCGCGCCTGCCATCCTGAAGACGCGGCGTTTCGGCTATGATGGCAAAGGCCAGGTCAGGATCCGTAACGCCACCGACGCTGCATCGGCTTGGCGCCAGATCGGCGAACAGCCCGCAATTCTCGAAGCGCTCGTGCCGTTCGAACGCGAAGTCTCGATCGTTGCGGCGCGCTCACGCGACGGAAAGATCGAGTGCTTCGACCTGATCGAGAACGAGCATCGTGACCACATCCTCAAGTTCTCGCGTGTTCCAGCCGGGGTGCCCGACGCCGTTGCCGACGACGCGCGGCGCATCGCGGAAACGATCGCGACGGCATTCGATTATGTCGGGGTGCTGGCGGTCGAGATGTTCGTGACCGCCGAGGGCGGGCGGCATGCTCTGCTCGTCAACGAGATCGCGCCGCGGGTGCACAATTCCGGCCATTGGACGATCGACGGAGCGACGGTGTCGCAATTCGAGCAGCACGTGCGCGCGGT
>DASSJW010000499.1:0-14196 GCA_035690995.1 Xanthobacteraceae bacterium | reverse complement strand
CTTGAAAGTCGACGCGACGCCTGTTGTCCGGATCCACCAGCGACAGATCCCAGAATTCCGTCCCCTGGTAAAAGTCCGGAACGCCCGGCATCGTCGTCTTGAGGGCGAGCTGGGTCAGGCTTCTCACGGCGCCCAGCAAAGCCGCGCGGCGCGCAAGCACATCGAAGGAGTCGATAAATCTTGCTGATTGCCGGCGATCGAGGGCACGACCAAGAAAGTCCCTGAGGCCGGTCTCATAGGCTTCGTCGGGCGCCAGCCAACTCGTCTGCTCTTTGCCTTCCCGCGCCGCCTTGATGGCATAAGCCTGCATCCGCTCGATGAAGTCTGTGTCTAGGCCGCCGAGAGGCCAAGCGCCGAGCAGGGCCTGATAGAGCATATATTCGTGCGCCGGGGAGGGGCTGCGCGGTTGCTGCCCTGCGGAGCCGGCGAATTTCGCATTGAGGGCGCGCCATTCGTGCACGCCGCGCGCCCAATCGTCGGCAAGCTCGGACAGGGCGATCAGCCTCATGCGTGCGTCTTCGCCCCGCTTGGTGTCATGCGTCGCGGTGGCGGTGAGACCATGCGGTAGCTTGGTGGCACGCTGCTGCATGCGTTCGTGAAAACCAGCAATGGAGAGCCCGCCAGCGGCAGCATCACCCCCCACCTCGTTGAGCGCCAACAGGCGAGCGTACCGGTAGAACGCCGTATCCTCCAGCGACTTGGCCATCATTGGTCCGGTGAATTGTTGGACCTTGAATGCAAAATGGCGGTTACGGGCAATGCTGTGACCGGTCCGACCGGGAGCGACGAGATCCAAAGTCAACGCATCACGCAGGAAATCAAAAACACCGATGTCGGAGCCGAACCAATCCGCGCGGGCCTTGGCAAGTGCGGCCTCGATGATCGCGCGATCCTCGCGGCTAGGTCCTGAAGAGGTGAGGTAGGTGCGATAAATAGGGAAATGTAAGACGAACAGTTCCAGCGCGGTGCGCAAGCGTTCAGCCGTATAGTCACGAGTAGAGTAGTGACCGGCTGCGATGCGGGCGAGCAGACGTGTCAATACGGTGAACTCGCTCGACAGGATCGTCGCGATGACCCGGCGTTTGGACTCGATGACGATTTCCTCAAAGCTGCGCTCGTCACCGCTCGAGGCGCGCCAAGTCCGATCAAGGATGGAAAGGCCGCGGTCGTCGACCAGCACACGTGAAATTATGTTGAGCCATTCGTAGCCCGTGGTCCCGGCGACGCCGGAAAAGCGCGGGAGGCGCTCGCCATCGGCAAGGATCTTTTCCGCAATCACGTAGAAACGGCGATGGCCAGGCGGCGCCTCGACATCTATGAGTCGTTGCAGCCGGCGGAAATATTGATGCGGGTCGCGTAACCCATCGATGTGGTCCAGCCGCAATCCGTGCAGGCAACCTTTCGAAATGAGTCGGCGGACCAGAGCATGGATCGCGGCAAACGTTCCGGCATCTTCTACCCGCAGTCCCGCCAGGGTGTTAATGTCGAAAAATCGGCGGTAGTTGATGTCACTTCCGGCCAGTCGCCAATATGCGAGCCGATAGTGCTGGCGCTCGAGCAGGTGATGCAAGGCGAGCAGGGCTCCCGGTTCGCCTGACGTCGGTTGATAGGCGCGAATGCCGCGATCGATGACCTCCCGGGCTCCTGCGATGGCTGCAAGCTCTGCCTTGAATGCGGGCGCTTCGGAGCGCGGAGGATTGTATGGTCCGCGATATCGCGTCGCCAGCTGAAGGAGCTTGCGACCCGCCGGCTCATCTCTCGCGCCGGCCTGGGCCACGATCTTCTGCACGATCTCGCCATATCGATTCGGGCCGATTGGCAGTCGATGCTCGAAATACCAAGCGGAAAAGCTGCCTTCGCTGGGGTCGTAGCGCAGCGCGATCTCGCCGCTTTCCAGGGCTTCGCCATACGCACGTCCAAGAATCGGGATAAGAACGCCGCCGCGGGGCCGCCCGGGGAGCGTCTGCCAATCGATATCGAAGGACGCCGCGTACGGGGATTTTGGCCCCCATTCTAGGACGTCGAGCCACCAGGGATTGTCGGCGTAGTGAACGCCCATGTGATTGGGCACGAAATCGAGAATGAGACCCATATCAGCTGTTTTGAGCGAATCGCACAGGCGCTCAAATGCTTCTTCGCCGCCGAGCTCGGGATTGAGCGAATTGTGCTCCACCACGTCATATCCGTGTGTGCTGCCTGCGCGCGCCTTGAGAAATGGGGACGAATAGAGATGACTGATCCCGATGGCCTTCAGATAGGGCACGAGCGCGGCGGCTTGGTCGAAGGTGAAGTCCGCGGTGAGTTGGAGCCGATAAGTAGCGACTGGAATCGAGGGAGGCATTAGCCCGCTCCGGTGATGCAGGATATATGCCAGTGCAAGAGCAAATCCTTCGCGCCGCCACTCCAGATCGACACGTCTTTAGCCCCGCGGCTGAGCGCTGCGTCCGGGCGCGCGCACACCGTCATGTCGCCCCCGCAAACGCAAGGATCGATCGCGGTGGTGCCTCCAGCGTCGAGCCCGACGCGAATTCCTCCTCCACGCGGGACATCGGCGCGGTTGCCAACAGCATGGTCCAACGGCCGTACTCTCGGAGGACAGGGAGCGTGAACTCGATCGTCTCCGTCGCCGCGTTGAACACGAGATAGAGGGGCGGCTTTCCTTGCTGCAGCGGACCCAGAACATAGGACAGGAATCGTCCTTGGGGAAAATGCCAGTCCTGCTCCGCCATCTCGGTGGCCTCGGGCGTCAACCACAAGACGCCAAAGGAGCCATCGGCACGACGTCCTTGGACCCATCGCCTCGCGCGCAATTGGGGAAAACGCCGACGCAGTTCGGTGAGCTGCGCCACGAACGAGGACAGGTCGTCCTCGTCATCGCCACCCAGCGCCGACCAATCCACCCATCCGACCGGGTTGTCCTGACAGTAGGCATTGTTATTGCCGTGCTGGCTGTTCCCAACCTCGTCTCCGGCCAGCAGCAATGGGACGCCCTGCGCCAACATCAGGCTTGCGAGCAGATTGCGCCGCAGCTGACGCCGGAGCTTAAGGACCTCGGGCTTGTCCGTAGCTCCCTCGACACCGCAGTTCGTGCTGTGGTTATCGTCCGAGCCGTCGCGGTTATGCTCGCCATTCGCCAGATTATGCTTACGGTGATAGCTGACCAAGTCGGCGAGCGTGAATCCGTCGTGGACAGTGACGTGATTAACGCTCGATCGTGGACTGCGACGATCGTGGTCGAATAGATCGGCAGAACCGGTCATGCGACGACCGAGCTCACCGATGATATTGCCTTCGCCCATCCAATAGCGGCGAAGCGTGCGACGAAAATGGTCGTTCCACTCCGACCAGCCCGGTGGAAACGTGCCGACCTGATATCCGCCGGGCCCAATGTCCCAAGGCTCGGCGATCAGCTTGGCTGCGGCCAACGACGGGTCTTGCCGGAGGGCGGCGAAGAACGCCGCTCCGCGATCAAATCCATTGGGGCCCCGCCCGAGCGTGCTGGCAAGATCGAACCGAAATCCATCAATGTGGCAGATATCGACCCAATAGCGCAGCGAATCCATCACCATCTGCAGCACACGGGGATGGGTGAGATTAAGCGCATTGCCGCAGCCGGTGAAGTCATCGTAATAGCGCGGCTGGTCCGGTAAAAGCCAATAATATGACGTGTTGTCGATGCCGCGAAAGTTCAGTGTAGGGCCGAGGTGATTGCCTTCGGCGGTATGGTTGTAAACGACGTCAAGGATGACCTCGATACCGGCATCGTGCAGGCGCGAGACGGTTGAACGAAATTCGTCGAGCGGCCGCTCCAGCGCATAGCGTTGCGCTGGTGCAAAAAACCCGAGCGTGTTGTATCCCCAGTAGTTGTTCAGCCCGCGCTCGACCAAGTGTCGATCGTCGACGAAGGCATGGATCGGGAGCAGCTCGAGCGCGGTCACCCCAAGCCGTTGAAGATGGCCGATGACGCCCGGCGCTGCGAGTCCGCGGAAGGTACCCCTCCAAGCCGGCGGGACGTCGCCGCGTTGCTGTGTCAGTCCCTTGACGTGAGCTTCGTAGATGACTGTGTCTTCCCAGGGAACCGATGGCCTGCGCTCCTCCCCCCAGGTGAAAGCTTGGTCGATGACGACGCCCTTCGGCATTCCGCGCGCGTTATCCCGTCGATCGAAAGACAGATCGGCGCGCGCGCTGCCGGCGCGATAGCCGAAATGGGCATCGCTCCAGACGATGCGCCCGGTGAGTTGCTTGGCATAAGGATCGATGAGCAGCTTGTGAGGGTTGAAGCGGAAGCCGCGCTCGGGTTCATAGCGGCCGTAAACCCGATAGCCATAGAGCTGACCGGGCGCGACGTCGTTCAGATAGCCGTGCCAGACATCCTCAGTGCGCTCAGGTAACGCGATACGTTCGATTTCGCGGCGGCCGCTACTGTCGAAGAGACACAGTTCGACCTTCTCGGCATTCGCTGAAAACAGCGCGAAATTCGCGCCTCGGCCGTCCCATGTCGCCCCCAGCGGGTGCGGTTCGCCAGCCGAAAGCCGCAAATCAGCGCTCCGGGACGAGAAAAATTGCTGCAAGCGGCGGAACAACAAGGCTGACCTCGGGAATTGCGCCCTCATCCCATGTCCTGACTGCGCCGCCGTTCCCGACATCGCTGCCACCATAGGCCGCCGAGTCGGTGTTCAGGACCTCGCGCCAGATCCCGGAGAAAGGAACCTGAATCCGATAGTCACGGTAGACCTGAGGCGTGAAGTTGACGACAACCAGGCAACGCTCGTGCGTATCGCGCCCTTTCCTTAACCACGCAAAGACGCTGCGATCGGCGTCGTGCATGATCAGCCATTCGAATCCCTTGTCCTCGCAATCAAGGGCGTGCAGCGCCGGCACGGATCGGTAAAGGCGATTGAGATCACGGACCAATGCCTGAATCCCCGCATGCGCCGGCTTCTCGAGGAGATGCCAATCAAGCGAATGATCGTGGCGCCATTCGCTTTCCTGGGCGAATTCATTGCCCATGAACAGCAGCTTCTTGCCCGGGTGGCCAAACATGAATCCGTAGTAGGCGCGCAAATTGGCGAAGCGCTGCCATTCGTCCCCCGGCATGCGGCCGAGAATGGAACGCTTCCCGTGCACTACCTCGTCATGTGACAGCGGCAGGATGAAGTTCTCGAAGAATGCGTAGTGCAAGCCAAATAGGATTTGTCCGTGATGGTGGCGGCGGTAGATCGGATCTTTGCTGATATAGTTGAGGGTGTCGTGCATCCACCCCATGTTCCACTTATAGCCGAAGCCCAAACCGCCCCAATCGACTGGCCTCGAAACCATCGGCCAAGCTGTCGATTCCTCTGCTGCTGTGGTCGCTTCGGGAAACCGTGAAAACACCTCCGAATTGAATCGGCGAAGAAGACTGATCGCCTCGAGATTTTCGCGTCCGCCCTCTTTGTTCGCGATCCAACCACCTGCGGGCCGGCTGTAATCGAGATAGAGCATGGAAGCGACGGCGTCGACGCGCAGCCCGTCGATGCGGTATCGGTCCAGCCAGAACAGGCCACTTGCGAGCAGGAAATTCGCGACCTCGGTCCGTCCGTAGTTGTAAACGAGGGTGTTCCAATCCAGGTGACGGCCTTGCATGGGATTCTCATGCTCGTACAGAGCCGTTCCGTCGAAGCGGCTGAGCCCATGCGGATCGTCGGGAAAATGGCCCGGCACCCAATCAAGAATGACGGCGAGACCTTCGCGGTGGCATGCATCGATCAGCGCGGCAAACTCGGCCGGCGTCCCGAAGCGGCTGGTGGGGGCGAACAGGCCGGTCGGTTGATAGCCCCAGGAGCCGTCGAACGGGTGCTCGCTAATGGGCAGAAACTCGATATGGGTAAATCCCAGGTCGCGCGCGTAGGCAGGCAGCTCTTCCGCCAGCTCGCGGTAACTCAGCCAACGGCTTCCTTCGTACGGTCGGCGGCGCCATGACCCGAGATGCACTTCATAGATTGAAATTGGTGCGCTCAACGCATTCGCGTTCGCCGGAGCGGGTCGGGGACGTTCAACCGCACGGGGATCGACCACGATCGAGGCGGTCTGTGGCCGCACCTCGGCGGCGAAGGCCAATGGATCGGACTTCAGTGGCAATAACCGCCCGTCCGGCCCGACGATCTCATATTTGTACTTGGCGCCTGCCTTGGCGTCGGGCACGAAGATTTCCCAAAAGCCGTTACCGCGCACCCGCATCGCATGGCGTCGCCCATCCCAGAGATTGAAATCACCGACGACACTGACGCGCCGGGCCGCAGGTGCGAAGACCGCAAAGGCCACACCTGACACGCCATCGAGCTCCGTCGGATGGGCGCCCAGCTTTTCGTAGAGATGCATATGCGTCCCTTCGCCGAGCAGGTAGAGATCGAGATCCGACAAGATCGGCGGAAAACGGTAAGGATCCTCGATTTCGACCTGCCGTTCGCCATAACGCGCCCGCACGCGGTAGCGGCGCAAAGCTTTCGCCAAACGACCCTCGAACAGACCGGCGTCGTGAATGCGTCGCAAATCGCATTCGTGCCCCTGTTCGTCGACCAGGAGCACTCCCTCTGCGTCAGGGAGAAAAACGCGTACGACGGGGAGGTCGCCCTCGAGATGCGGGCCGAGATAGCGGAATGGATCGGAATGGCGACCCTCGAGAACCGCATAGGCTTCTGGTGTAAGCAAGGTCATTCAACCGCGCGCTCCGAGCGCGAAAGTATCCGCCAGGTGCCGGCCAACGGAACCCGCAACCAGTTTGGCCGATGCGCGAGTTCGTATTCGATTTCGTAGAACGCCTTCTCCAACAGGAAGAAATCGAGCAAACGGTCCGCGGATTCCAACGACTGAGGCCAAAGCCTCGTGTCGCTCAGTGATTGTCGGTAAGCGCTCAGGAACGCGGAGACGGACAGCTCGCGCCAGCCATCGAGCGCGCGCGCGATCTTCCCGTGCTCGTTTGGGGCAGATTTCAGGGCGCGTTCGAGCGCAGCAATCGCGGAATAGTCGATTGAACGAATCAGACCGGCGACGTCACGTGCCGCAGGGGCCTTGCGGCGACGATCCTCAATGCTGCGCCGGGGTTCTCCCTCGAAATCGATGATAACGACGTCGTCCTTCACGATCAGCATCTGGCCGAGGTGGAAATCGCCATGATGGCGAATCTTCATGGCGTCGATATTCCGCGGCAGCAATTCGCGCAATCGCGCCGGCAGCGAGGCACGATACGACAACAGCGCATCGACAAGTTGGCGGTCGTTATCCGTGAGGTCCGACCGCCGACTGGCCAATTCATCCAGCGTGTGCTCGGCCCGTCGCAAGACGCTGTCCGTCCAGCTTCGGACGTCGTCAGCGGTAATCGGCTCTGGCGCGAAATCAGGCAGGTCATCGCGGCTTGCGAGAGCGAGCTGTAACTCGGCGACCCGCCGTCCCACTTGGTGCACCCGTCGAAGGTAAGCTGCCTGTTCGTCGCTTTCCCCGGCGGCTTCGGCGGTAAGCAGGCGCTGTTCCTCGACGAAGCGGTCGAGATATGCGCCTGTGACGGTCCAGGCATCGCCCTGATTCTGCACGAAGCCATGCACGACCGCGATCGCGCTGGTGGTGCCGTTCTCAACCAGCTCAACCGACCCGAGCAGGGGTGGCGCATGGGAGAACCGAACCGTATCGGTGAGAAAGCGCCCGACCTCGATCTCGGGATTTATGCCCGGCTCGAGGCGGCGAAAAAGCTTCACGACACAATCGGTTTCCACAACAACGGTGGTGTTCGACTGTTCCGCATCTACCGCATGAACGTCGTTCATTGCCGTCGGAGCATTCTTGGAAAGCTCGGACGTTGGCTTGAATTCGATGCATCCATTATTGGTGGCGATTGTCGCCGAGGCACGCAAGCTCTCGAGCATAAATGCAATGAAGCGCGGATCCGTCGTGGCATCGAGCAGGGTGCCCTCCCGTGACCCGCGGCGGACGGCGGCGAGAGCGTTCGGGTTGTAGCGCCCACGGTCCAAGCGGGTCCAACTGATGGTCAAGGGCAGCAGGTAATTCGCGGGAGCCTGGCTGCCTTTGGTCTCGATAATCGCCAGACCAAGTCCGGGGTCGGAAGGGACGAGCGGGATGGTCGCCGAGATACGGGCACTCGTCGACGAGTTTCCGCGCTCTGCAAACCAGCGCTTGCTGGCCAGAAACGCTGGAAGTACGTCGCGTTCGAGCACGGACCTGGATTGGCCTTGGGCAAGGGAACTCCAGCCCTGGGTGAGGACGAGCGTCTCGAATTCCGCTGGCGTGCTCGATGCTTCAACCTTCGACGTGTCCCGTTCGCACAGCAGGAACCAGAAGAATCCATAAGGCGCGAGGGTGATCAGGTAGGGAGCTTCTCCAACCGGGGGAAAGTTGGTGCGCCCAAGCAATTCGAACGGAACACGTCCGCGCCAGGGCGAAAGGTCGATCTCGGCGGCCTGGGCCGAACGCGACAAATTGGCGACGCAGAGCACCACCTCTCCCTGATATTGTCGGACATACACGAGCACCGAGCGGTTCGCGGGGCGGATAAAACTTAATGATCCCCGGCCGAACACCTTGCTCGACTTGCGGACCGATATCAGACGTTTGGTCCAGCTCAGAAGGGAGGCCAGGCTACGCGATTGGGCTTCGACATTGACCGCCTCGTAACCGTAGACCGGGTCCATGATGATCGGCAGGTAGAGCCGCGCGGGGTCGCAACGGGAGAAACCGCCATTGCGATCGGGCGTCCATTGCATCGGTGTGCGCACGCCGTTGCGATCGCCAAGGTAGATGTTGTCGCCCATTCCAATCTCATCGCCGTAATAGATGATCGGCGTGCCGGGAAACGACATCAGAAGCGAGTTCATGAGTTCGATTTTTCGCCGGTCGTTATCCATCAAGGATGCCAAGCGGCGTCTGATCCCGAGATTGATGCGCGCGCGAGGGTCGGTCGCGTAGGTTGACCAAAGATAGTCGCGCTCGACATCGGTCACCATTTCGAGCGTGAGTTCATCGTGGTTACGCAAGAACAACGCCCACTGACAGTTCGCGGGAATGTCCGGCGTTTGTCGCAGGATATCGGCGATCGGAAACCGATCCTCCTGGGCGATCGCCATGTAGATGCGCGGCATCAACGGAAAGTGATACGCCATGTGGCACTCGTCGCCGTCGCCGAAATAGGCGCTGACGTCTTCCGGCCATTGGTTCGCCTCGGCGAGTAGCACCTTCCCTGGCGCATAGGCATCAAGCTCGGCCCTGATCTTTTTGATGATCGCGTGGGTTTCCGGCAGATTTTCGTTGTTCGTCCCTTCGCGCTCGCACAGATAGGGAATTGCGTCTAACCGAAAGCCGTCTACTCCAAGATCAAGCCACCGCCGCATGATCTGCACCATGGCCAGCAGCACGCGCGGATTGTCGAAATTGAGATCCGGCTGATGCGAGAAGAATCGGTGCCAGTAGTAGGCGTGGGCCTCCGGATCCCAGGTCCAGTTTGATTTCTCGGTATCGTTGAAAATGATGCGGGTTTCCGCGAAACGGTGATCGGTATCGCTCCACACATACCAGTTGCGCGCATCGGACGATGGCCGCCCCCGACGGGCGCGCTGGAACCAGGGATGTTGGTCGGAGGTGTGATTGATGACCAGTTCGGTAATCACCCGCAACTTTCGGCGCTTGGCCTCATGCATAAAGCGGCGAAAATCCTGCATCGTGCCGAAATCGGGATTGATGTGACGATAGTCCGAGATGTCGTAGCCATCGTCGCGACCCGGAGACGGGTAGAAGGGGAGTAGCCAGAGCGTGGTGACACCGAGATCCTCCAGGTAGTCAAGTTTGCTGGTCAGACCGGCGAAATCTCCGACCCCGTCGCTGTTGCTGTCGGCGAATGCCTTGACGTGAAGCTGATAGACGATCGCGTCCTTGAACCAGAGCTCGTCGCTCTCGACCTGGGCTTCGACTTTGATTTCCGGCGCGACGTTCACGGCACGACCTTCACGCAATGCAGCGGAACAGCAGGGCGGGGTCCTGATCTTGATCGATGCGCAACCTGACGCCGCCCCATTCGAGCGTATGCCGCTCGCCCGTGACTAGATTTTCAATCCATTTGACGCGATGCCGATCATCGGGTGGGCCGAGCTCGAGTTCGCCGAAATGAAACCAAAATTCCCTCGGTCCTGCTTTGGTCAGCGCCACCGCCACCGCCACCGCATTATCGCGCGCTGCCGATTCCTTGACAAACCCGATCACCTCGCCGTCGTCAACCTGCGCGAAACGCAGGTCGCTGGTCTGTAGCAAAGCCGGATTGTTCCTTCGAATTCGATTGAGCTGACTGATATAATTTTTGATGTTGCCAGGCCGATCCCAGTCGCGGACCGTCAGCTCGTATTTCTCGGAGTTGAGATATTCCTCCTTCCCGGGGATCGGTTCATGTTCAAGCAACTCGAAGCCATTATAGACACCGTAGCTGCTTGAGAGTGTGGCAGCCAGCGTGATGCGTGCCTTAAAAATCCATGGTTCGCCGGTCTGCAGATGCAGAGGCAGAATGTCCGGGGTATTGACGAAAAAATTAGGGCGGAAGTACTCGCGTTCCGGATAGCCGGTGATCTCGCTCAGATAAGCTTGCAGCTCCTCCTTGCCGGTGCGCCATGTGAAGTAGGTGTATGATTGAGAGAAGCCAAGCTTGGCGAGGGCCTTCATGACCTTCGGGCGGGTAAAGGCTTCGGACAGGAAGATAACGTCGGGATCGACCGATTGTATGTCTCGAATCAACCATTCCCAGAAGGGAAAGGGCTTGGTGTGCGGATTGTCGACCCTGAACACTCGCACCCCTTGGCGAACCCAGAACAGCACGACGTCGCGCAATGCCTCCCATAGGCCCTCGCGGTTCCCGCCGTAGAAATCCGGATTGACGATATCCTCGTATTTTTTTGGCGGGTTCTCTGCGTACTGAATCGAGCCGTCGGGCCGGCGCTTGAACCATTCCGGGTGTTGCGCGAGCCAAGGGTGGTCGGGCGAGCATTGGACGGCGAAATCGAGTGCAATCTCCATTCCGAAATCGGCGCAAGCTGCGACCAATCTGCGAAAGTCATCGAGGGTGCCGAGCTGCGGGTGGACTGCATCATGCCCGCCTTCGGCCGCCCCGATGGCATAGGGGCTCCCGGGATCGTCCGGCGCGGACGTCAACGAATTGTTGCGACCCTTCCGGTTGATGCGGCCGATAGGGTGAATGGGTGTCAAGTAAAGGACGTCGAAGCCCATGGCGGCTATGTCAGGCAGCCGATTGATGCAGTCGTCGAATGTACCGTGGCGATTGGCCGTGGGCGATTGACTGCGCGGCATCATCTCGTACCAGGCGCCGGCGCGCGCAAGCGGTCGATCCGCCACCAGCGGGTAGCTCGGGCTGCGGGTGAGATCGGACTGGCTGCCTTTGCTCGCCGCCGCCATAAGTTCGTCCGACAACAGGGCGGCAGGGTCGGATGTTCCGGTTGAGGTCCTGCAAACCTCGCGGATGAGGCGAGCCTGGGCGGAGCTGCGGAACTTCAGCGACATCAGGATATTGTGGCCCTCGGCGATCTCGAGGCTCACGTCTCTCCCGGCCTCCCTCTTCGCAATAAAGTCACGCCGCCAAGTCGCGAAATCGTCGGTCCACGCTTCAATGGCGTAAACGTATCTGCCAGATTTCACCGGCGTAAAGCTTCCCGACCAGCGGTCGTTCTGGCGCAGAAGCATAGGAACGCGAGACCATTTGCTCGCAGCTTCAGGCCGCCACAACAACTCTGCGGCAAGGACCGCATGGCCGTCCCGAAAGATATCAGCCCAGACCTCGATCGCCTCGCCGGCAATGCGTTTGACGGGAAATCGCCCGGCATCGACGACCGGATAGACGTCCTCAATGAAGATGCGGCGGCCGGAAAGGTCGCCGACGGAGGGGATGCTCACGTTCGCTGTCACGTCTCGATCGTGCATTGCCGTCCCGTCAGCCCGCCCGGACGGCAGGAGGGTGGGTGTTGGTGGAACCGATAGGTCCCCGCTTTGGTTCCGAGCCTCCCACAGGTTCGGGGGCGCGGGAAAGGCCAACTTGTGCGCTCCCTGCAAACGCGCTAGTGGAACCGACGCGCATCGGCTTGGTTGTCGGTCGGCCGGTTGTGGGGAAAATGCTACCTGCTTGCCCCCAAGGCGTCGCCCAACTGCCGCATAGAGCGCGCCGACAATGAGCGACATTTTGGAACGTGCCGCTCGAGGCGGCTTGGAAACCGAATATCGTGATGCGTTCGGGCATCTGCGATCCGTAGATACGGAAGTTCTGGCGAGACTTTTGGATTCTCTGGCGGTGGAGGGACAGGAGCCGGCTCGGCTGCTGCCGCGGACCGTGGTCGTGCGAGGCCAAGCCGATCGCGTCGTCCGCCTCGCGGTGCCGGAGGGTCTGCCACTTCGGTGGGAAATCTATTCCCAGGAGAAACTAGCCGGCGGCGAGGGCCTTTCACCCGTCCTTAATCTGCCAGGGACCCTGCCAAATGGCGTATTTCGCCTGCATGTTACGGTCGCGACGCCCGCGGCTCCATCGAGCGACGCCGCGTGCCTGATCGTTTGCCCGCAATGCGCATTTCAAGGCGGTGAAAAGTCGCCGCCTAGAATGTGGGCGCTCGCGGTGCAGCTTTACGGGGTCAGATCGTCCGGAAATTGGGGTCACGGAGATTTTTCCGATCTGCGGGCCCTCATCGACCTCGCCGCGGATTTGGGAGCGGCGGGCATCGGTCTGAACCCGCTCCATGCTTTGTTCGAGGATCGGGCGCACGAGGCAAGTCCGTATTTTCCCAATAGCCGCCTCTTTCTGAATCCTCTTTACATCGACGTCGCGGCAGTTCCGGAATTTGGCGGGCGGAGCGTGGCCGGGATGGCGGAAGAGATCGAACAACTCCGAGAGAAGAGCATCGTCGACTACCAAGGCGTTGCAACTGTCAAGACGCACGCTCTCAGGATTGCCTACCAAGCCTTTCGCGAAAATGCCGCGCCGGCGCGACGTGAGGCGTTCGATCGTTTCCGACAGCAGCGCGGCCCGTCCCTGGTCCGCTTTGCGTGCTTCGAAGTAATGCGCCGGAAATTTGTCGGCCCCTGGTGGGAATGGCCTGACGAATGGCGGAGAGCTGATGATGGGGCCATCGAAAGGCTGCGGCAGAGTGCGCCGGCAGAGGTCGGTTTTGTCGAGTTCGTGCAATGGGTCGCGCACGAGCAACTGGACCTTTGCAGAGCGCGCGCCAACGCCCGGAACTTGCCCATCGGGCTTTATCTCGATGTCGCCGTCGGGGTGCGCAACGATAGTTTTGACGCGTGGTGCGACCAGGACGCCGTCTTGTCCGGAACGGCAGTCGGTGCGCCCCCGGATATTCTCAACACCGCTGGACAGAATTGGGGGTTGGCCGGATTCAATCCGGTTGGTCTCGAAGATCGGCGGTTTGATCCGTTTTGCCGCATGCTGCGCGCCTCGATGCTTTATGCCGGCGCAATCCGGCTCGATCACGTCCTCGGATTGAAGCGTCTCTATGTCATTCCTCACGGCATGCGTCCGGTGCAGGGGGCATATATTCGTTTTCCTTTCGAGGCCCTTCTGGCGCTCGCGGCGCTCGCCAGTGTGGAGCACCGTTGCATCGTCATCGGAGAAGATCTCGGAACCGTTCCCGACAATTTCCGTGAAACGCTGGCCGACTGGGGCCTGTGGTCATACCAAGTGATGCTGTTCGAACGCGGCTGGAACGGGGCCTTTGCCACGCCGGAGAGCTATCGCCAGAACGCGCTGGTTACTTTTGGAACGCACGACGTTTCGACCTTCGCGGGCTGGCGGGACCACCGCGACCTCAGTGTCAAGCGGGCGCTCGGCATCGACCCTGGCGAGACGAGCGAACAGCGCCAGGGGGCATTCCACGCTTTGGAGCAAGCGTTACGGCAGCACGGCATCGAGGGGACCGACTTTCCGGCGGTGGCGAGATTCCTCGCGGCTACGCCGTGCCGGCTGCTGGTCATATCGCTCGAGGACCTCCTTGGAATAACGGATCAGGTCAATCTGCCCGGGACGGTCGATGAACATCCGAATTTCCGCCAGCGTCTTCCCATTGCCGTGGAGGCGTTGAGGAATCACGAACAGGTCGTGCGCGTCGCGGAGATCATGAAATCAGCGGGGCGCGGCGCGCCTCCTTGAGCCGAACT
>DASSJW010000498.1:0-6567 GCA_035690995.1 Xanthobacteraceae bacterium | reverse complement strand
GAGATGGACATCGGAATCGTCCAGCAGCATGTCGATCTCGCCTGAGAGCACGACGGCATAGTCGATGCTGCGGGTGCGATGCATGCCGGGATGTCGCGGCGGCTTGGCGCCGGCATCGGCGGCGGTTTTGCCTTCATGGCTCGCGATCTTGGCGAGGAAATTAGGATCGAGGTCGTCCGCCTTCGGGGTCGGATGAAATTCCACGATGCGGAAGATCGAGCCGTTGGGCGGCGGCGGGATGCCGACCTTGCGGGTGGCGGCATCGCCCTTGCCGGAGATGTCCGCGGGCGTGGCGTCCGTGACCCAGAGGTTGAACACCTTGACGCCGAGTTCCGCCTCGCCGCCGGTCTGCGGCGCGACATTGTCGAATCCGACGACTGCCTTTCCCTTCGCGTCGTGGGTCGTGACCACGCGTCGGATATCGTTGGCTGCAGGCATCGGTGCTGTCCCCCTGTCGTTCACGCGATGGACGTCACGCCCGATCGGTCGCGCTCATACCGGCGCGCGCGAGGAACCTATCACGGGAGAGCCACATTCCGACAAGTCCCGCGCAACCTCGGCCGCAAGCGCACCAGCCATGCGGGCCGGACTGCGCTTTCGCCGCGATTGCTGTTGCGTGGGCTGCGTGCCCTTGGCAAGGAGGGCCGGCACGGATGTCGGCCTGGCTTGGCATACAATGTCGGTTCGACCGCTGGCCGAGCAAGAAACCGCGAATAGCCTCAGGGAAAACGCCCAGGTACAGATGCTCAAGTCCGGGACTGTTCACGCCGGGGTCGAATCGGCCTTCGCCTGGTGGCGGCTTGCGGCCGCCGTCGTGCTCGGCGCCGTCGGAAGCGTCGGCATGTGGTCGGTGCCGGTGGTGCTGCCGGCGGTGCAGGCCGAGTTCGGCGTCGCGCGGGGCGATGCGTCGCTGCCGTTTACGCTGGCCATGATGGGCTTTGCGTTCGGCGGGGTGGCGATGGGACGGCTGTCCGACCGGCTGGGCATCATGGCGCCGGTGATATGCGGCGAGCTTGCGCTCAGCGTCGGGTACATCGCGGCGGGATTTGCCCCCAACCTGATCTCGTTTGCGCTCCTGCACATCTTCATCGGTGTGGGCGCGTCCGCGACGTTCGGGCCCTTGATCGCGGACACCTCGCAATGGTTCACGCGCCGGCGCGGCATCGCCGTCGCGATCGTCGCCTGCGGCAATTACCTCGGTGGCACCATCTGGCCGCCGATCCTGCATCATTTCATCGCCGGCGAGGGCTGGCGCGCGACTCACATCGGCGTCGGCGTGTTCTGCGGCCTCGCCACCCTGCCGCTGTTGCTGGCGCTGCGCCGCCGCCCGCCCATGCACGAAATTGAAATGACGCGTGCATCGAGCGCGGGCGGCCAGCGCAACTTGGGCTTTTCTCCCAACGCGCTGCAGGCGGTGTTATGCCTTGCCGGGCTGTCTTGCTGCGTGGCGATGGCAATGCCGCAGGTCCACATCGTCGCCTATTGCGGCGATCTCGGTTATGGCGTGGCGCGCGGCGCCGAAATGCTTTCCCTGATGTTGGGCTTCGGCATGGTCAGCCGCATCGCCTCCGGTTTCGTCGCCGACCGTATCGGCGGCATGGCGACGCTGCTGCTGAGCTCGGCGTTGCAGGGTGTAGCGCTGTTTCTCTATCTGCTGTTCGACGGCCTGGCGTCGCTCTACGTGATCTCGGCGCTGTTCGGCCTGTTCCAGGGCGGCATCGTGCCGATGTACGCCATCATCGTGCGCGAATATTTTTCTCCGCAGGAGGCCGGCACGCGGCTCGGCCTCGTGCTGATGGCGACGTTGTTCGGCATGGCATTGGGCGGTTGGATGTCGGGCGTGATTTTCGACCTCACCGGCTCCTATCAGGTGGCGTTTGCCAATGGCCTGATGTGGAATCTGGTCAACGTCTTGATCGCGCTTTGGCTGCTGATGCGACCGGGCCGGCGGGTCGCGCACGCCTGAGCGCGAGCTACTGCTTGCTCACCACGGCGGAGGGCGACGCGGGGACCTGGATCGTCACCTGCTGGCTGAGCGCGAGCTGCCAGCGCCCGTCCCGCAGCACCCAGATGCCGACACTGCTGTAGGGTTTGCCGCCACGATAAGGCGTGTGCTGGGAGGTCATGAGCGCCGAATTGGAGCCGAAACCGTAAATGCGCATGGAGGTGACGGGATCGCCGGGCGTGCCCGTGCCGGCGTCCTGCTGACGCGTGAGACTATCGACACGCTGCGCCTTGTTGCGAACGCTCGTGTCGTCGATGATCAGGAATTCATCCGCGATGAGCTTCGCCCATTCGGCCGCGTCCGGCTTCCATTCGAGCAGTTTGATCTTCTGCCAGGCCGCGAGAACGTCGTTGTCCAGCTGCGTCTTCGGGGCATAAGGCACGCTGCGGCACGGGTTGTTACAGTCACCGGACGCCGTGGCCGCCTCGATCTGCGCTGCTGCTGCGCCGGCGGCTACCGGCGTCTCCAGCAGGGCAAACGCTTTCCAGCCATGCCGCCGTTTCACGAACACGCGCAGAAAACGCGTCTGATCGTGCTCTCCGCGCACCATCAACATCCGCCCGTAGAAGCGGGTGTGGACGTCGTTGTCCGGATTGGCGGTCGCGGGCGCGGACAACGCCTTGAGTGCCTCGCGCCGCGTGAACGTTCGGCCCTCGGCGTCGGTCCAGATGAAGCGCCGATCGAGCAGGGCGCCGATTGCCTTTTGATCGCCCTTGCGGAGACTGGCGACGAAAGCCGCATGCGCTTTGCTCGCCGCCTGCTCGTCGTCAACCGGAGCGGTGCGGCCGATCACCAGCGTGCCCGCGGCCAAGACCCCGACCGCGACGGCCGCGATCACGAAGCGACGCATGGCATGCCTCCAGCGGTGAGAGCATGAAGGGTGGAGTCGGTCGTGAGGCTCATTGCTCCGCCTTATAGTCCTCGCGCGGCTGGTTTGCGATGCCAATCAGGAGCTCGGCGTCCTGGCGGTCCTTCTTCAGGAAAGCGGCGAATTCCGCCGGCGTTCCCGGCGCCGGCAATACCGCTTGTTTCTCGAGATAGGCCACGAATTTCGGCTCGCGATAAAGCTTCACGAATTCGGCGTTGAGCCGGTCCACGATCGGCTGCGGCAGGCCCCTGGGGGCGGCGAGGCCCCACCAGCCGAACGGGGGAAAATCGATGCCGGCTTCGGCCAGCGTCGGCACGTCAGGCGCCAGCGGCGAACGCCGCGCGGCCGCGACCGCCAGCGGCTTGATCTTGCCGGTTCCCATCAGGCCGAGAAAGTTTCCAAGCCCCATCTTGGCGACCTGAAGCTCGCCGGCGACCAGCGCTTGCGCGATCGGGCCGCCGCCGCGATAGGGGATGCCGACGATGTTCACGTTCCACTTCTGATTCATCCACTTCAGGAACATTTCCGGATTGGAGCCGGGCCCGAGCGTGCCGTAGTTGAGCGCGCGGGGATGCGCCTGGGCATAGGCCTTGAGCTCGGCCGCGGTGCCGACATTGAGCGCGCTGTTCACGAACAGCGCCTCGACCAGAAGATAGAGGTTGGTGATGAGCGTGAAGTCCTTGTCGGCGTCATAGGGCAGCTTGTTGAACATCAGCGGGTTGATCGAGAGCGTATTGTGATAGACGAGGCAGAGCGTGTAACCGTCGGGCGCCGCCTGGGCGCAGGCCTGCGCGCCGGGGATGCCGCTCGCACCACCCTTGTTCTCGATCACGAAAGATTGGCCGAGCCGCGGCGCGAGCTCGCTCGCGGTTGCCCGCATGATGACGTCGGTGACGCTTCCGGCCGCGATCGGCACGATCACGCGGATCGGCCGGTCGGGATAGGTCTGGGCATTCACCGCGAATGCCCAGACCATCGGCACGGCCACGACCGCGGCTCTTGCCGCAAGGCCAAGCAGCACGCGAGCGATCCGCCCGCGAGAAAGTCTCGTCATGACGTTTCCTGTCGTGCAGGCGCGGCCGTCAGGGCCGCGGCGGTTACTTGAGCTGGTCGGCGACTTTGTCGAGGGCGGCCTTGACGCAGGCTTCGTCCTTCTCGCCGCCGGGGGCGCCGGAGACGCCGGCCGCGCCGATCACATCGTCGCCGACCATGATGGGCAGCGCGCCGCGCGCGGTGGTAAAGCCGGTGAGATATTGCGCGCCCATCTGCGGGTTCTTCTTCAACCGGTCTTCCATCTCGCCTGACGGGATGCGGAACGTGCGGGCGGTGAAGGCCTTCTTGAAGCTGTTCTCCATGGTGTGCGGTCCGGTCCCGTCGCCGCGCACCTGCACGATGACCTCGCCGTTGCGCCCGACGATGGTGGCCGAGACGCGGTATCCGTTCGCGGTGCAGGTGGCGATGGCGGTTTGCGCGATGGCGAGGGCCGTGGCGGCCGACAGGTCCTTGCGGGAGAGGAGTTGCGCGCTCGCAGGCGCCACCAACGCGCAGGCGAGGCCGACACCGGCCAGACGATACAGCACCACAGACATGATGAAATCCTCCCTTCGTGATCGAGACCGCTCTCATCTTGGGCGGCGGTCAGCGGCCCAGCCTAGCTCATTTCGGCCGATTTGTATGGGGCCTTGCCGGGAGTTTAGCGTCCGTGCTCTCGGTGTGATATCTGCCAGCGGCACAACGGGGACAAGAGCGGCAATGAGAGGCGTTGGGATGCAGCGGAGCCCGGCAGCTCGCCTGGAGGCGGCCTCGCCGCCGTCAACCGGGGAGATGTCGCGGTGATCGGCGTCGGCATCGTCGGCTGCAACTACGGGCGCGCCGTGCTGCTGCCCGCGTTCCGCACCGATCCGCGCTGCGCGGTGGTGGCGCTGGCGGGGAGCGATGGCGCGCGCACGGCCGAACTCGCCCGCGCCGCTGATATCGCGCGCGGGTTCGGCGACTGGCGGGCGCTGATCGACGACCGGGCCGTCGACGCCGTCGCTGTCGCGGTGCCGCCCGATCTCCAGCCCGAGGTGGCGCGCCGCGCGCTCGCTCTCGGCAAGCCCGTCTTCGTCGAGAAGCCGCTCGCCGCCGATCTCGCCGGCGCAGCGGCCATGGTCGAGGCGGCGCAGCGAAGCGGGCAGCCCACCATCATCGACTTCAACTTTCCCGAACTGCCGTCGTGGCGCCGCGCGAAGGAGATTCTGGAGAGCGGGGCGCTTGGGCGATTGCGTCATGTGGTGGTGACCTGGAACGTGGAGAACCAGGCCACGCGCCTGCGCCTCAAGAGCTGGAAGACGCGCGGCGGCGAGGGCGGAGGCGGTCTGCTCGGCAATTTCGTCTGCCACTGTTTTCACTATCTCGAATGGTTTTGCGGGCCGATCTCCGGGCTCGGCGGCCGCGTGTTTCCGATGCCCGACGGCGACGCCGAGTGCAGCATCGCACTGGCAATCGCGTTCGGATCCGGCGCCGGCGGCAGCCTGCAGATGAGCTGCGCGTCGTTCCTCGGCTCCGGACATCGGCTCGAATTCTACGGCGAGGACGGCACGCTCATCCTGGCCAATCCCACCGCCGACTATTTTCGCGGCTTCGAGCTGCTGCAGGCGCGCCGCCCCGACAGCAGCCTGCAGGCGGTCGCGACCGAGGACGTGAGCGCCGATCGATTCTCCGATTCCCGTGTCGCGCCGGTGGCGCGGCTGGTGCAGCGCTTCGTCGATGCCTGCGAGCGGGGCGGCGCCCCCGCACCAGGCTTCGCCGAGGGTTATGGCGCACAGCGCCTCATCGATGCGGCGCGCCGCGCGCATGCGTCGGCTTGCTGGATCGACGTAGCGCCTTCGGCCGGGGAGGGACATCAATGAGCGCCCGGCGTGTTCTGGTGACCGGCGGCAGCGGCTTCATCGGCTCCGCCCTGGTCAAGGCGCTGGTCCGCCACGGCGACGCGGTGCGCGTGTTCGACGACAATTCCCGCGGCGCGCTGCGCCGTCTGCGCGAGGTCGAGGGCGAGGTCGAGTTCGTCGGCGGCGACATCCGCGACCCGGCCGCGGTCGACGCCGCCCTGCGCGGCATCGACGAGGTGCATCATCTCGCCTTCGTCAACGGCACGGCCACGTTCTACAGCGCGCCGGACCTGGTGCTGGATGTCGGCGTCAAAGGCATCGTCAATGTCATCGACGGCTGCCGGCACTGGAATGTCGGACGCCTGATCCTCGCCTCGAGCTCCGAGGTGTATCAATCGCCGCCGCAGGTGCCGACCGACGAGAGCGTCCCGCTCGTGGTTCCCGATCCGCTCAATCCACGCCTCTCCTACGGCGCCGGCAAGATCATCAGCGAGATGATGGCGATCAATTTCGGCCGCAAGCACTTCGAGCGGGTATTGATCTTCCGGCCGCACAATGTCTATGGGCCGGACATGGGCTTCGATCACGTCATCCCGCAATTCGCGTTGCGCCTGAAACGAACGCTCGACGCTCATGCGAGCGGAACGCTGGCGTTCCCGATCCAAGGCAGCGGCGAGGAGACCCGCAGCTTCTGCCACGTGGACGATCTGGTGCAGGGCGTGATGGTCATGCGCGAGAACGGCGAGCACCTCAACATCTACCACATCGGCACCACCGAAGAGGTGAGCATTGCCGATCTCGCGCGCCGCATGGCCGCGATCGCG
>DASSJW010000497.1:0-3866 GCA_035690995.1 Xanthobacteraceae bacterium | reverse complement strand
GGGCCGCGGCGCCAGCAAGGGAATGCACGGGCCGATGTTGGAACGCTTGGCGCATCATATGGACGTGCGGCCGACCCCTGATACCGTGATCCCCGAGGCGCTGGCGCTGGGGAACCTGATGATTGCGTTGGCGCACAATCGGCGCTACGCGTTCCATTCCATCGGCGCATTGGGCGTGATCGAGATGACGGCGCCGACGCGCGCGGGATATGTGGATCGCGGATTGCGCCGCCTGGCAATTCCGGCGAAGAAACGGCATTACTTTGCTTTGCATGCCGTGCTCGACATCCGACATTCCGAGACCTGGAATCGCGAGGTTTTGCGCTCCGTGGTGGCTGGGGATCCCCGCCGCGCCCGCGCGATCGGAGAGGGCGCGGTGCTCCGGCTCTGGCATGGTGCGCGCTGCTTCGAGCGCTATCGCGAGAGATTCAACCTGTCGAGGCTCGAGAACGAGGCCGCCTAGCTCGCGGTCTGGCCAGTGACTGCCGCATGCGCTTCCTGGGTATCGGCGACTATTGCGACCTCGGTGCCCTCTATCTTCGATTGATCGAGGAGGGGCACGAGGTCAAGGTTTCGATCGGAAATCCGCTGTGCAACGGCACGCTGGCGGGCCTGGTGGAGCGAACGCCGGACTGGCGCCGCGAGCTGGATTGGATTGGTGCGGCCGGGCGGGACGGAATCATTCTGTTCGAGAATGTCGCCAACAACCGCGGGGCGCTGCAAGACAAGCTGCGCGGCGACGGTTTCAACGTCATCGGCGGAAGCGCCTATGGCGATCGTCTGGAGAACGATCGCGCCTACGCGCAGCAGGTGCTTGCCGCGGCCGGACTTTCAATCGCCCGCAATTGGGAATTCACCGATCGGGCGACGGCGCTGGACTTCCTGCGGAAAAATCCCGCCCGCTATGTCCTGAAGTTCAACGGTCCCGATGCTTCGATCGACAACTATGTGGGGCGCTTGCCCGACGGCAGGGATGTACGCGCCATGCTCGACAAACTCGCGCGTCCCGAGGCGTTGCAGGCGAGCTTCGTATTGATGGAATTCCTCGAGGGCGTCGAGATGGGGGTGGGGGCGTATTTCGACGGCGACAAATTCCTGCTGCCGGCCTGCCTGGATTGGGAGCACAAGCGTTTTTTCCCCGGAGACCTCGGTGAGCTGACGGGTGAGATGGGAACGGTGGTCACTTATGAGCGATCCCGACGCTTCTTCGAGCGCACGCTTGCCCGGATGGAGCCGCTGCTGCGCGAGAACGGCCATTGCGGTTACGTCAACCTGAATACAATCGTGAACGAAACCGGCATCTGGCCGCTCGAATTCACCTGCCGCTTCGGCTACCCCGGATTTGCCATCCTCACCCCCTTACAGGAGATCGCGTGGGGCGACTTGCTCGCGGCGATGGTCAACAGGTCGGCAACAGGATTTGCGACGCGGCCGGGGTTCTCTGTCGGAATCGTGCTGACCACGCCGCCGTTCCCTTATCCGCGGCCGCAGGTGCAGGAGCCGGTTGGTCTTCCCGTCCTTTTCGACGGCGAACTGACGGCGTGGGACCGCGCCAATCTGCACTATTGCGAGCTTGGCCTCGAGGGGGGCGAACTGGTCACCAGCGGGATCTACGGCTGGGCCATGGTGGTGACCGGCGTGGGCGAGAGCATTGCTTCCGCGCAAAGCCGCGCCAATGGGCTGGCGGACCGGATCCTGATCCCGAACGTCCGCTATCGCCGGGACATTGGCGAACGCCTGATGGGAGGAGATTACGCGCGGGTCGAGAAGTTGGGCCTGTTCGACCCCGCGTAAAGGGGTGACGCAAGTGCACGGATAGGTCTGCGCGCGCCCGCGCCCGGACACGACTCGGATGTCAGCGGACCGGTCGATCCACGGTCACCAGCGGCGTGCATATGGCAGCGCCGGGTCCTCCACCGGCACGATCATCTTGCCGATCGGCCAAAGTGCGAGCCCGGCAAGCTTCAGGTGCGCCCAGGCGAACGGAATGCCGATAATGGTGACCGCAAGCAGAACAGCGGTGACGACATGGCCGAGAGCCAGCCACCATCCCGCGAGCACCAGCCAGATGAGATTGCCGAGAAGGCCGAGAGGCCCCGTGCCGATGTCCTCGCGGCCGGAATAAGTGGCGCGCGATACCGCCTTGTAGCCGAACGGCAGAAGTGTGTAGGAGGCAATGTTGAACGCGGCGCGAGCCCAGGGCAGGCCGACAATGGTGATCGCCATCACGATTCCCGCGATCACCCAGCCGACGGCCATCCATAGGCCGCCGAAGATGACCCACAACAGGTTCAGCACGAGCGACATGGGGGACATGGGACTTCCCGACCAGTTGGCGCCGACGACGATTTCGGCAGCGGTGATGTAGATAGCGGGTACCCGCTTCGCCAGTTGCCGGAGCAGGTTTTTTGCCGCAGCGCCAAGATCGAACGACGCTGGCGCCGGACCGAGGAACCTTCATTCCCGCACTATGGTTATAGGGAAGGCAGCGGTGCTTACGGACAATCCGACTTCAGGGAGCGCCGACCGGCCGCTCCTGCGAGCGAAACACACGTTTCTCTGCGGCGAGGTGTCCCATGTCGATCATTCGGCTCATTCACATTCAGCTCGACCCATCCGAGAACGAGAAGGCGGAGCAGGTCTGGAAGACAGAATGCGCTCCGCTGATGATCCAGCAACCAGGCTGCATCTCGGAAAAATTGCTGCGGTCGAAGGCGGGCGGCGAATTCATTTCATACTCGGAATGGG
Source organism: Xanthobacteraceae bacterium (assembly GCA_035690995.1). Classification (GTDB taxonomy): domain Bacteria; phylum Pseudomonadota; class Alphaproteobacteria; order Rhizobiales; family Xanthobacteraceae; genus VAZQ01. The sequence goes on along the minus strand of DASSJW010000497.1, from coordinate 1,118 downwards.
AAACGGAGAAGGATATCGAGCGATATATGAAAAGCGATGCGCACAAGGAAATCGTACGTCACTCCCGCGGTCTCAAGGGGACGAAAGTTGCGGTGAAGTTATATGACCTGGTGAAATAGCCGGGGCGCCCAGCCGCCAGCCCATGACCGTAGATATGCCCGCACCTCTGCGCGTCGGCACGACTTGATCGGCGCGAAAATTCAAATTGTTCTAATTCAATATTATCTTGCTGATTCCGATACTTAGTGTTGCTTGACCGCGACAGCAAATGTCGCGCTTGGCCGCTATGATCTACGCACGAAATGCTCGGGCGTGATTTTGGGGGTCGACATGAACAAGCTCATTGTCAATGGCGTCGCACTCGTCGCTTCGCTCGCGGGGTCGGCGATGGCGGCCGACATGCAGGTCAAGGCGCCAGTGGTGATGGACTCCTGGACAGGCCTCTATGCGGGCATCGCGCTGGGCGGGCGGTTCTCAGATTCCACGTGGACCACAAACTGTCTCAGCCCGGGCGTGCCCGGCGGCGTTGGCTGTCCGTTGAATCTAGTTGCGCAAAATGGCCCCCGCTTCTTGAACGACAATCCTTCCGGGTTCAGCTCGGCAACGTTCAGGCCCAGTGTGTATCTCGGCTACAATTGGCAAGTCGGGAATTGGGTCGTGGGCGCCGAGGGTGATGTCGCCTGGGGCCAGAGCAATAACAGCTTGAGAGGCATTCCGGGCACGGAGAACCTTGCAACGCCGGGGAGTCCCGGCAACGACACTGCCACGCTCAAGGAAACCTGGGACGCGAGCGTCCGCGGTCGTGCCGGGTTTCTGATCAATTCGAACATGTTGCTGTACGCGACCGGAGGCGCCTCGTGGATCCATATGGAGGCGAGCGCATTTTGCGGCAGTGCGGCGCCCATCGGCTGGTGCCGGGGACCGGCTGGACCTGGCTCGAATGTTGGAACGGTGAGTACCGTATCGACCACCCGGGTCGGCTGGACTGCGGGTGGCGGGATCGAAGCCATGCTCTGGTCCAACTGGCTGGCCCGCCTCGAATATCGGTACAGCGACTACGGTACGTTCGGGTACACATTGTTCTCGGGCCTGGGCAGGTGCGGAATAGGGTGCGATGC
>DASSJW010000496.1:0-10711 GCA_035690995.1 Xanthobacteraceae bacterium | reverse complement strand
ACCGCAGGGCCCTGGGAGCCTTCGCCGGAGCCCAACGGGCGCTCGTTCGGACGGTTGATCAGCTCGACCTCGACCTTCGGTGCCTCCGGCATGGTGAGGATGGGATAGCTCGCCCAGTCACGTGCGAGGATTCCCTCTTTGTCGAAGCGCACCTCTTCCTTCAGTGTCCAGCTCACCGATTGAACGATGCCGCCTTCGATCTGGCTGGTGAGGCCATCCGGGTTGATGATCAAGCCGGAATCCACCGCCGCCCAGGTCTGCGGCACGCTGACCACACCGGTGGCACGGTCGACGGCAATCTCGGCCACCACGGCGACATAGCAGGCCAGGTTCTTGTACTTGGCAAAGCCGATCCCGCGGCCGCGCGTACCATCCCCCTTCTCTCCGTCCTTCCAGCCGGCCTTTTTGGCAACGGCCTCGATCACCGCGCGTGCGCGCGGGTCCTTCAGATGCGCGAGGCGGAAAGCAATGGGATCGGCGCCCGCCGCAGCCGCCAGCTCATCCATGAAGGATTCGAGCGCGAAAACGTTGGCATAGGCACCGAGTGTGCGGAGTGCCGAGACACGGATCGGCATGTCCTGGACGAAATGGTGGACCACTCGCTGGTTCGGGAAATCGTAGAGCGGAATGGCGTTGCGATCGCCGCCGCCGGCAGGTTGCGGCGGGCTCGTCGGTGGTCCCATCTTCTGCGGCTCGGCGAGATACCAGCCCGCCAGAACATTGGTGCCGCTGGTCGATTCCGGCCGCGTCGAGTGGCTGTTGCTCCACACCTCGTATTGCCAATCGGCAATCCTGCCATCGCCGCCGAGCGCGGCCTTGGCGTGCATTACCATGGCTGGACCATAGGGCTCCCAGCCGAACTCGTCATCGCGCATCCACTGCAGGCGGACCGGCCGGTTGGGCACCGCCCGAGCCAGCAGTGCCGCATCGGCCGCAACGTCGTCCGCACCGTTGTGGCCGTAGCAGCCAGAACCCTCCACGTGGACGCAACGGATCGCCGCGGCCGGCATTTTCAGAACCTTGACCAGTTCCGCGCGCAGCGGAAACACGCCTTGCGAATGCGTCCACACCGTCATACTGCCATCCCTGAACTCGGCAACGGCGCAGGATGGACCGATCGAACCATGCGACATGTAAGGCTTGGTGTAGACCGCTTCGAATGTGCGCGCATCGGCGGGCGCCGTGGCCTGCTTGACGCCGATGGTCGCGTCCTTGCTGGGCAGCGCTTTGATCACTTCGAAAATACGCGCGGGGTCGGGCAGTTCGGGTCCTAATGTCCACTTTGCGCTCTTGCGCAAAGCTTCGCGCGCCTTGATTGCCTGTTCCTCGCGTTCGGCGATGACGCCGAGAAAGGAGCCGTCGCGCACCACGGCTACCACTCCAGGCATTGCCTTCGCCGCGGCTTCGTCCGCACTGTCGAGCTTCGAGCCGTAGCGCGGTGGACGTATCACCCGGCCGTGCAGCATGCCGGCGGGACGCATATCCTGCACGAATGCAAGACCCCCGGTCACTTTGGCCGGGATATCGAAGCGCGCGATGGACTTTCCCACGATCTTATGGCTCGCAGGCGGTTTCGGCGCCGTCTTGGCCGTCGCCTCGCGAGCGAGATCGGGTCTGAGTTCGCCGTAACCGATCTTGCGTCCGTCCGACGCCGACACGACGCCGTCGGCGACACGTAATTGATCCGCAGCCACGCCGAGCCGCTGAGCGGCGGCTTCGATCAGGACGGCACGCGCCTCGGCGCATGCCATACGCAGGGCGGTACCGCTGTTCTCGATTGATTGGCTGCCCGCAGTCTGTCCCTCATTCGGGGTCTGGCGGGTGTCGCCGGAAATCATCTTGAGGCGCGCGAGCGGCAGATCTAGTTCCTCGGCGGCGATCTGCGCGAGCGCGGTAAGTATACCCTGCCCTAGCTCGACCTTGCCGGTGAAGATGGTCGCGGTGCCATCGGGATTGATGCGGACCCACCCGTCAAGCTTGCGGTTGTTCTGCAAGCTTCCCGGCAGCCGCTCCTGCGCGAAGGCAAGATTCGGATCGAGCGAGAAGGCAATGACAAGCGTACCGAGCCCGCCGGTGAAGCGGCGTCGCGTGAAAGCGGGAGCGTTCATGGTCAGGTCCTCCCGTTCGCCTGGGCCGCGCGCAGGACGGCGCGAATGATTCTGTTGTGCGTTCCGCAGCGGCAGAGATTGCCGGCGAGGGCCGCGCGCACGTCCGGTTCGCTGGGCTTTGGGTTGCGGTCAAGCAGCTCCTTCGCCGACATGATCATGCCGTTGGTGCAATAGCCGCACTGCGCCGCCTGCTCCTCGATGAAGGCCTGCTGGAGCGCGTGCGGCTTGTCGATCGTGCCGAGGCCTTCGATGGTAGTGATCTCGCTTTTCTCCAACGCGCTGATTGGGGTGACGCATGAGCGTACGGCGCGGCCGTCGATCAACACGGTGCAGGCGCCGCACTGCGCCAATCCGCAACCGTATTTCGCGCCGTTCAGCTCGAAATCGTTCCGCAGCACGTAGAGCAACGGCGTGTCTGGCTCGGCCGTTACCGAGCGCGGCACCCCGTTCACGTTGAGATTGATGGCCATCCGCCGTCTCCCGAAATGTCAGCGCTTGCCGCACCCGTTATTTGGATTTGTTTCATTCTGCGCCGACGCAACGGTGTCGTCGAGCCCCTATTGCGCACCCAGGCCGAGCCGTCGGATCAACTCGCCCTTGAATTGGTAGTCCGCCATGGTTTGTGCGCGGAAGTCGGCGCCGTTGAGATAGCGGATGCTCTGTCCGGTATTGGCGATGATCTGGCGAACGAGCTCGCTCTTAACGGCATCGACGCAATGTCGCTCCAACGCCGTCTTGATTGCGATCGGCAGTCCGCCCGGCGCATAGAGTCCGTTGTGGCCGGGCGGTACGTCGCTGGTCGCGCCAAGCTCGCGCGCAGTCGGTACATCCGGATAAGCGGCGTGCCGGGCCTGCCAGAATATCAGCAGCGGCCGGAAATTCTGTCCGTGGATGGTAGATATGGCGGGTGCGCCGAAATCGATGTCGCCCTTTAGCAAGGTCGGCAGCACCGGGGCGTCGCCGCGGAACGGCACTGGCTGGAATTTCAACTTCAGTGCCTCGGCGAAGTTCTCGACCGCCAGATGCGGAATGGTGCCGGTGCCGGCATGGCCGTAGGTCAGCCTGCCTGGATTGTCCCTGGCTGCCGCGATCAAGTCCTGGATCGATTGAAACTTCGATTGCGGCGCGACGGCTATTGTGAATACATTCTCGAAAATCTGGCAGACATAGTCGAACGAATCGACGCCGTAGCGCACCCCCTTCACCAGGTAGGGCGCGTTGGCGATCGGTGTCGTGGGGCCAAACCCAATCGTGCTCCCGTCGGGCGCAGCCGCCGCAAGCGCGTTGAAGCCGATTGTTCCGGAAGCGCCATCGCGATTATTGACCACCACCTGCTGGCCCGACTGTTCGGCCAATGCAGTCGCGACCGCCCGGCCGATCACATCGACCCCGCTCCCGGCCGGAAACGGAATGATCATTTCGAGTGGACGCGCCGGCCATTTTTGCGCCTCCGCCTCGAATGCGATCGGGGCAAGCGCGATGGCGACGGCAAGAGCGCCCTTCCACTTCATGACGTTTCCTCCGCCTTGAGCCCTGGGGTTAACCCCAGGTCGGTCTTGTTCGGCGGAGTTTGCGCCAGCCCGGCGGCGGGGTCGAGAGAGCTAAATGCGCTGCGCGGATGTCACATCGCCGCGCAGCCAGCCTTCGCGCGTTTGCGCACAGAAATCCGCGAACTTTTTGTCCGCAACCGCCACGCGGATGCCCGCCATCAATTGCTGGTAGTAAGCCACATTGATCGTCGTGAGCAGGATGCCGCCGAGGATCTCGTTCGATTTCACCAGGTGGTGAAGGTAAGCGCGAGAATAGTCGCGCGCCGCAGGACAGCTGCTGGCTTCGTCGAGGGCACGCGCATCGTCCGCGTGGCGCGCGTTCTTGAGATTGACCGGCCCAAATCGGGTAAAGGCGAGCCCATGGCGGCCGTTGCGGGTCGGGAGCACGCAGTCGAACATGTCAATGCCGCGGGCCACTGCCCCGAGAATATCGTCGGGCGTTCCCACACCCATGAGGTAGCGCGGACGGTCGACCGGAAGCATGGGCATGACCTCGGCGATCGTGCGCAACATGACCTCCTGCGGCTCGCCCACCGCAAGCCCGCCGACGGCATAACCGTGGAAGCCGATAGCGGTCAGAGCCCGCGCGCTCTCGACGCGCAGTTGCGGGTCGTCACCGCCCTGCACGATGCCGAACAGGGCCCCACACCCTGTCGCGCTTTCAAAGGCCCGCCTGCTGCGCTCGGCCCAGGCGAGCGAAAGCCGCATGGCGCGTTCGAGTTCGAGACGCGGCGCCGGCAAGCGCAGGCATTCGTCCAGCTGCATCGCGATATCGGACCCGAGCAAATTCTGGATCTCGATCGCGCGCTCGGGAGAAAGCGCCACCATGGCGCCGTCGATATGCGAGCGGAAGGTGACACAGTCATCCGCGACCTTGCGCAGCTGCGACAGCGACATCACCTGGAAGCCGCCGGAATCGGTCAGGATCGGGTACGGCCAATTCATGAAACGGTGCAGACCGCCGAGCGCCGCGATGCGCTCCGCCCCCGGGCGCAGCATCAGGTGGTAGGTGTTGGCGAGCACGATTTCGGTGCCGGTTGCGCGCACGGCCTCGGGCGCGAGGCCCTTCACGGTCGCTTGGGTTCCGACCGGCATGAAAACCGGGGTTGCGACCGGCCCATGCGCGGTCGTCATCTCACCACGGCGTGCGTCCCCGTCCGTAGCCAGCAGGCGGAAGGAAAACGCGTCGGGCCGCGCTGCCGACGACATGACGGGGCCGGATGGTGCCATCACGACTCGGCTTTTGGCCCGCATATCCCTGCGGCGCAAGCGCCGCCATGCGGATCGCCGTGCTGGTCGCTACCGTTTCTCATCGGGCCGCCAGCAATGACAGCAGCCCCTTGAGCAATTGCACAGGGCGCGGAGGGCATCCCGGGATGTGCAGATCGACGGGCACCACGGCCGAAACTCCACCGACGACGGCATAGCTGCCGGAAAAGACGCCGCCATCGAGTGCGCAGTCTCCCACGGCGACAACCCATTTAGGGTCCGGCGTCGCGTTGTAGGTGCGCGCGAGTGCCTCGCGCATGTTGCGCGTGACCGGCCCGGTCACTAGCAGCACGTCGGCGTGCCGCGGCGAGGCCACAAAACGCAACCCGAAGCGTTCGAGATCGTAGAAGGCATTGTTGAGCGCATGGATCTCGAGTTCGCAGCCGTTGCACGAACCGGCATCGACCTCGCGAATCGACAGACTGCGCCCGAGCCGCCGGCGCGCCGCACGGTCGACATCGGCCGCCAATTCCGCCAGCGCGGCCTCGTCCGCGGCTGGAGGCAATTCGGTCAGCGGGCGGTGTATCAAACCTTCCAACAATGCTCTGCGCATACCTGGTCCCTTATGGCATCGCGTTGCGAACGCCTGCCCCGCGTGGATGGCGATCGGTGCGCCGTGCGACACGTCCTGCGAGGCTAGAGGTCATGGCCGGAATAGGAACAGTTGAACGATTTGTTGCACAGGGGAAAGTCGGCGACGATGTTGCCCTCGATCACGGCTTCCAAAAGAGGCCATTGAAACCAGGATGGGTCGCGCAGGTGGCAGCGGGTGACGCGGTCACCTGCCAGCCGTACCCACGCCAGCACATCCCCGCGGAACCCCTCCGCCACTCCGAGACCTTCACGCATCCCCCCGGTGTGGCTCATCTCGGTCCGGGTTGCGCCGCCGGGTAGGGTCTCCAGCAGTTGCTCGATCAGCCCGAGGCTTTGCTCGACCTCGCGGATGCGCAGCCAGACGCGGGCGTTGACGTCGCCGCTTTCCAAGACCGGGACGTCGAATTGGAGCCGATCGTACGGCCGATATCCGGGCGTCTTGCGCGCGTCGAACGCGCGTCCGCTGGCGCGTCCGACATAGCCGCCCGCGCCGAACTGCCGTGCGAGTTCGGCGCGCAGAATGCCGGTGCCGGCGGTACGGTCCTGCAGCGAAGCGGTGTTGTCGTAAAGCTCGACCAGCTGCGGGAACGCTCGTCGGACGTCTTGTAGCAAGCCGGCGACGTGTCCCACGCACCCAGCCGCCAGGTCGCGCGCGACCCCGCCAGGGACCACTGCATCCATCATCAGCCGGTGGCCGAAGCACGAATCCGCAGCCCTCAAGGTCCGTTCGCGCAGGACGCTGCAATGCGCGTGCATGAGTGAAAAAGAGGCGTCATTGCAGACGGCGCCGATATCGCCGAAATGGTTGGCGAGGCGCTCGAGTTCAGCCATCAGCGCGCGCAGGTGGAGCGCGCGTGGCGGCACCTGAATTTCGCCCGCCGCTTCCACGGCGTGGGCAAAAGCAAGTGCGTAGGCCACGGTGCTGTCGCCTGAACAACGGCTGGCCAATCGCGCGGCCTGTTCGAGGGTTGCACCTGCCATCAGCCCCTCGATTCCCTTGTGCACGTAGCCGAGGCGTTGTTCCAGCCGCACCACGGTCTCGCCGTTGGCGGTGAAACGGAAATGCCCCGGCTCGATGATGCCGGCGTGGACCGGGCCGACCGGGATCTGGTGCAGGTCCTCGCCTTCGGTCGGCAGAAATGCGTAGGGCGCGCGCGTGGTCGGCGGAGCGCCGCGCTCGCCGAGCGGAAATTGCACGTCCCAAAACCCCAAATCGAGCCACGGCCGAGCATCGGGCAAGCTCACGGGCTCGATGCCATAGAGATCCCGGATCGTACGCTCCAGGCGGATAGCCGGCGCATGCAGCGCTCCGACCGACGGGAAGCGTCCGTCCGGACAGTCGATGCTGATGACCGCAATCTCGCGCGCATCGTCGGCTAGCACGGCCATGTGCACGGCACCTTTGTCGCCCCACAGACCCAGCAGCGTCCAATGGCCGGCCGCCAGCTGCCTGGTTGCGAAGCGCCAGCCGTCCTCGGGCACCAACACGCGCGGACACCCCCCGTGCGCTTGCACCACGTCGCCTGCGATCATGTCCGTCAGCGCCATCGGCGTCTATCCCAAGAGCTTGGCGACGTTCTGGAACCAAGTCACCAGCGCCGGCGGCAGGTAGATGCCGGCGACGAAGACCAGCGCGAGATGCGCGAACATCGGCACATAGGAGGCTTTGGCTTCGGCGGTAGGGCCGCGCGGCTCGCCGAAGGCGATGGTGTTCAACCGCAGAAACAAGGCGGCGACGCCGACGAGGATACCGAATACCAGCACGATGGCCAGCCAGGGCGCGCGTGCGAAGGTCGACGTGACCACGAGAAACTCGCTCATGAAGATGCCGAGCGGCGGGAATCCGGCAATGGCGACGACACCTAGCACCAGTCCCCAGCCGAGCACCGGATTGGTAGCGGTGAGCCCACCCATATCGGCGATGCGTTGGGTGCCCTTGACCTGGGCAATGTGGCCGACGGCAAAAAAGATCGCCGATTTCGTCAGCGAATGCATGGTCATGTGCAGGAGACCGGCAAAGTTGGCGAGCGGACCGCCCATTCCGAAGGCGAAGGTAATGATGCCCATGTGTTCGATCGAGGAGTAGGCGAACATGCGCTTGATGTCGCGCCGGCGGTACAGCATGAACGCCGCGAACACGAGCGAGACGAGGCCCATCGTCACCATCAGCGGCCCTGGCGCGAGCGCCGCCGGATTGAGCGCCAGCAGCATCTTGAAGCGCAGCAGGGCGTAGAGGGCGACATTGAGCAGCAGCCCCGAGAGCACCGCCGAGATCGGGGTCGGCCCCTCGGCATGGGCATCGGGCAGCCAGGCATGCAGCGGTGCAAGACCAACCTTGGTGCCGTAGCCGAGCAGCAGGAATACGAATGCGACATTGAGCAGCGCGGGGTCGAAGGCACTGGCGCGCGTGACCAGCACCGTCCAGACCATGGCATCGAGCCCCTCTCCGATGACGGGGCGCGCCGCCATATAGACGAGGATGGTGCCGAACAGCGCCAAGGCGATTCCGACGCTGCCGAGGATGAAATATTTCCACGCCGCTTCGAGCGCCTCATGCGTGCGATAGATGCCGACCATGAGCACCGTGGTCAGCGTCGCAAGCTCGATCGCCACCCACATCACGCCGATATTGTTGCTGATGAGCGCGAGGTTCATCGCGAACATCAGCACCTGATACATTGCATGATAGAAGCGCAGGACTCTCGGGCTTAGGCGGCCGATCGCGAGCTCGTGTCCGATATAGCTCGCGCTGAATACGCTGGTGGTGAAGCCGACGAACGTGGTCAGGACGATGAACACGTTGTTGAGGTCGTCCACCAGCAGATATGGGCCGGGTTGCGGACGACCGAAGAACAGCGACACCGCCGCGAGGAAGGTCAGGAACGTGGCAAGCACATTGAGCGTCGCGGTGAGCCTGTATCCCGGGAGCGCCACCAGCAACGCGGCCGCGACTGCCGGAATGCCGAGAACGGCGGTGACTGGTTCGAACACCTCCGTCACCGCTGCTCTCCGCGGAAGCGGTCGAGCGCCTGGACGTCCACCGTGTCGAAGCGCTCGCGGATACGGAACAGGAAGATGCCGATCACGATGAAGGCGATCAGGATGGAAAACGCAACGCTGATCTCCACCACCAGCGGCATGCCCTTGGCGCCGGTCGCCGCGAGCACCAATCCGTTCTCGAGCGACATGAAGCCGATGACCTGGCTCACCGCGTTGCGCCGCGTCACCATCATCAACAGGCCGAGCAACACCACCGACAACGCGAAGGCGAGGTCTTCGCGCGCGAGCGGGTCGGCTTCGGCCGTCACCCGCAGCATCACCACCATCGACAGCGCGACCAGGCCCATGCCGAGCAACATGGCGGGTCCGACGCCGACCACCTTTTCTATCTCGCGATGGATGCCCAGCCGCACGATGATCCGATGCAGCGCGACGGGGATCACGATCGCCTTGAACACGAGCGCGATCGCGGCGGTCACGTAGAGATGCGGCGCGTCCTGGATATGCGCCTGCCACGCTACCGAGAGCGCCAGCACCAGCGCATGGAGCGCAAACATGTTGAGCAGCGCATAGAGCCGGTCCTGATAGAGCTCGAGGAAGCTCACCAGCACCAGCGAGCCTGCCAGCAGGTGGGCGATATCGAAGCTCAGGCCGTGCATCTACAGGCTCCGCGAGACGAACAGGAGGAGGGTCGCCAGCAGCCCAAGCATCAATGCGGCGCCCATGAATTCCGGCACGCGGAAGACCCGCATCTTGGCGATCGACGTCTCGAACAGCGCCAGCAGGAAGCCGCCGGCCGCAAGCTTGGCGATATAGGCGACGACCCCGATCGCCAGCAGGGCGATGCCGCCATCCGGCGGCATCAGCCCCCAGGGGGCGAACAGGCAGGCGATCAAGGACACATAGAGCAGAAGCTTCAGAGACGCGGAAAGCTCGATCAACGCCAGATGGCGGCCGGAATATTCGAGCACCATGGCTTCGTGCACCATGGTCAATTCGAGATGCGTTGCCGGATTGTCGACCGGAATGCGGGCATTCTCGGCGATGGCCACCATGATCAACGCGATCAGCGCGAGCCCCAGCGATACCCGCAGTCCCACCTGCGACGAGACCAGGAAAGTGGCCATGGTCGAGAGCTGGGTCGAACCGGCGATCAGGGCGACCGTGAACACGATCATGATCATCGCCGGCTCGGCAAGCGAGGCAATCATCACCTCGCGGCTTGAGCCGATGCCGCCGAAACTGGTGCCAACATCCAGACCGGCCAGTGCCAGGAAGAAGCGCGCGCTGCCGAGGAGCGCGATGATGGCGATGAGGTCGGCCGACCAGGAAAACATGAGGCCGGTGCGAAACGTCGGCACCAGCGACGCCGCCACCCAGGTGGCGGCGAAGATGAGATAGGGGCTGACGCGGAATAGCCATGAGGCATTGTCTGCCAGCACCACCTCTTTGCGCAGGAGCCGCGCGAGATCGCGATAGGGCTGGATCAGCGGCGGCCCCTGCCGGAGCAGCAGGCGGGCCTTTACCTTGCGCACGAAGCCGGTGAGCAGCGGTGCCAGCAACAGCACCAGCAGCATCTGCAAGCCCTGAACGGCGAGATCGAGGATCAGGGCCATATCGCAAGCACCAGCAGCAGGAGCACCAGCGCGGCGAACACCAGGCTGAGGAATTGTCGGATCGTCAGGAACTGCAGGTGGTTGAGGCGATCGGCGGCGAGGCCGACGCCCTCGGCGATGGGCGCATAGAGGGCGTCCCAGACGAGATCGCGCATTTCGATGGTGATGCGCGCCGGCCGCAACGCCCCCGGCGGGGGCATATCGACATGTTCCCGCGCCCGAAAGACGAGCGTGCCGAATACGCGGCGGATCGGCTGCGCGAAGCTCGACGCGGTGTATTGGGTCGCGGGGCTGGCATCGGGGTAGCCGCAGTCCCAGGGCGGAGCACGGCGCACCTTGTCGGACGCCAGGCGGTGGATCGCCCAGGCAGCAAGCCCCCCCGATAGCAGCATGAACAGGAAGACCAGGAGACCGTTATAGGAGCTGCGGCTTTCGGCGATCGGCACGATCGAGAGCCACTCAACCCCGCTCTGCATTGGCATGCGCGCACCGACCAAGCTGTGCACCACGGGCGCCAGCGCATCGATGAAGAGGCCGGGCAAAACACCGGCGACGAGGCAGAGGGCGGCAAAAA
>DASSJW010000495.1:0-4311 GCA_035690995.1 Xanthobacteraceae bacterium | reverse complement strand
GAGCGGCTGGCGCTGCTCAAGACCAAGGTGCGGGCGGATCAGGCGAACGATCCGGACCGCCCGCGCTGGCTGCGCATGTTCGACACCGACAAGAAGAACCTCAAGAAGCTCGCCGATGCCGGCATCCGCTTCGGGTTCGGCACCGATTCCGGCGGAGCGCCCGAGCGCTACTTCATCCAGGGCTTCTTCGAGCATCGCCAGATGGAGCTGATGCGCGACGCGGGGCTCAGTCCGATGCAGATCATCCAGTCGTTCTCCAAAAACAACGCGGAGATGCTGGGCATCGATCGTGAGTTCGGGACGCTCGCCGTCGGCAAGGCCGCCGACCTTCTGGTGCTGGCAAAAAATCCGCTCGACGACATCACCAATATGCGCACCATGGAAGCGGTCTATCTCGGCGGCAGGAAATTCGAGTAGGGAGCGAGATAAATGAAGTCCATCGGTTGCCTGATTGCCGGCGTCGCGGTCGCGGCGGCGCTCTCTCCGCCGCTCCTGCACGCCCAGACCGCTCCGAAATTTGCCGTCGACCCCACGTGGCCGAAAGACCTGCCGGAAGGCTGGATCACCGGGCAGCTCGGCGGCGTGTGCACGAGCGCGCAGGATCACGTCTACGTGGTCAACCGCCGCAACATCACCGACGAGGAGAAGGAGACATCGATCTCCGCGCCCTCGATCATCAAGTTCGACCCCGACGGCAACGTGGTCGGCGCGTGGGGCGACCAGACCACCGTTCCGGGCTCGATCCACGGCTGTTTCGTGGATTCCGGAGGGAACGTCTGGGTCGCCGGTAACGGCGACGGCGCCATCCAGAAATATGCACCCGACGGAAAGCTGCTGATGCAGATCGGCACGCGCGGGAAGTTCGACTCCGTGGACGGCACGCGGCGCGGCAAAGGCCTGAACGCGGCACGCGACCAGTTCCACATGCCGGCGGGCATGGTGGTGGATCCCGGCAACGGCGATCTCTACGTCGCCGACGGCTACGGCAACCGGCGCATCGCCGTGTTCGACAAGGACGGCAAGTTCCTGCGTCAGTGGGGACGCCAAGCCACGGACGAGGAAACCCAGGCCGGCGCGCCCGGCGTGTTCGCGGAGGTCGTGCACTGCATCGCCATGAGCAATGCCGGCCAGATCTACGCATGCGACCGCCAGGGCAATCGCGTCCAGGTCTATCAGAAGGACGGAACGTTCGTGCGCAACATTGCGATCCCCAACGCAAGCGGCAAGCTTCCGGACAAGCGCGGCACCGCGTGGTGGGTGGCGTTCTCGCCCGATCGCGAGCAGAAGTTCATGTATGTGATGAATGGCGGCACCGAGCAGGTGCATACCCTCGACCACGCCAGCGGGAAGATCCTTTCGAGCTTCGGCCGCCCCGGCCATCAGCTCGGCAATTTCACCCACGGTCACACCCTCGCGGTCGATTCCAAAGGCAGCATCTACGTGGCGGAGACCGATTGGGGCCGGCGGGTGCAGAAGTTCAAGATCGTGGGCGGACCATAAGGCTTGCGCGAGGGAAGAGTCGGGGGTTCGATCGCTCTCGTGCACATCCTCGAGCCCCCATGCGATCATGGCACCCATTCCCCGCCTGCGCGCCTATAGCGGCCCCGCTCTTCTCTCCTATGGCTTCAGGCCGTTCTTTCTTGTCGGCGCGCTCTACGCCGGCGGCGAAGTCTTGGTTTGGTTGCCGTTGCTTCATGGCGAGATTGCTATCTCGACCGTTTTCCCGCCCCGTGACTGGCACGTGCATGAGATGCTGTACGGCTATCTTCCGGCCGTGATGACGGGATTTCTCCTGACCGCAATCCCCAATTGGACCGGACGCTTGCCGATCCAGGGCGTCCCGCTCTTGGTGCTCGTCGCGACGTGGGTGGCCGGCCGCGTGGCGATCGCGGTATCCGGCCTCACCGGCTGGTTTCCGGCGGCAGTGGTCGATGGCGCCTTCCTCGTGCTGGTCGCCGCGGCCATTGCGCGCGAGATCATCGTCGGAAAAAATTGGCGCAATCTCAAAGTCGTCGCCGTCGTGACGGTGCTGGCGGCGGGCAACATCGCGTTCCACCTCGAGGTCCATGTTCTCGGTTCGGCGGAATACTCGATCCGGCTGGGAATTGCCGCGTTCGTCACCCTCCTCATGCTCATCGCGGGCCGTATCATCCCGAGCTTCACGCGCAACTGGCTGGCGCGCGAGAACCCCGGGCGCTTGCCGGCGCCGTTCGGGCGCTTCGACACGGTCGCGATCATGGTCAGCGCGGCCGCCCTTCTCGTCTGGGTCTGCATCCCCGCGACGCGCATGACAGGCGCGGCGCTGGCTGTCGGCGGCGCGCTGCAGGCCGCGCGACTCCTTCGCTGGGCCGGCGACCGGACGTCGCGCGAGCCCCTGCTGCTCGTTCTGCACATCGGCTATGCCTTCGTCCCGCTTGGCTTCCTGCTCCTCGCCGCCGCCTCGTTCGATCTCGCGCCCGCCAGCGCCGGCATCCATGCATGGATGGTGGGCGGCGTCGGGACGATGACCCTCGCGGTCATGACCCGAACGAGCCTGGGGCATACCGGCCGCGAGCTGACCGCATCGCTGGCAACCCAGGTGATCTACGCGGCGGTGCTGCTCGCCGCCGTTGCCAGAATCGGCGCTGCTCTTGAACCGCGCTGGAACGAGCCGCTGCTGCAAGCGGCGGCATTCGCATGGGCGGCGGCATTCCTGGGTTTCGCGATCGTCTATGCACCGATTCTGTGTCAGCCACGCCGACCGGCGGGGGCTTGAACCAACGCGCCCTTGAATCTCCTGCCGGCGCCGCGACGCTCCCCCGGACGGATGCGGCTCCGCCGACGATGCGCGCTTGCCGTTGCCTCGAACCTGCGGCGGCGTGCTTCCCCCGACCTGAAGACGGCGGGCGGGTCCCGGCCAGCGGCCGGCCCCAAGGACGACATATTAAAGTGGTGTTCGTGGATTCAGTCGGGCGCCACGATCCATCATGCCCGCGCGGCTGAGCGAGAATTCTCCTTGCGAAGTCAATTCCTTGCACCTCCCGCCCAGGGCCGACCATGACGCTGGCCAAGCCCTTGCCGCCCCACTTCGCTCTCGACCTCAAGCCGACGCCGGGGCTCTATCTCGCCGTCGGTCTCGAGGCCGGCGCGGTGATCGCGCTGCAGATCTGCATCATGCGCATCTTCTCGGTAGGAAGCTGGGCGCATTTCGGATCGCTGGTGGTGAGCCTCGCCATGCTGGGCTTCGGCCTTACCAGCGCGGTGATGTGCATCGGCAAAGGCTGGTTCGACCGCCACTGGCGCGGGGTGGCGACGGCCTCACTGATGCTGTTCGGCCCGCTGACGGTCGCCGCCAATCTTCTGGCGCAGCAGATCCCGTTCAACGCCATCTTCCTCATCTCCGACCCCATGCAGAAGTGGCGGCTGCTGGGAAACTTCTTGCTCTACATGCTGCCGTTCCTCGCCGGCGCGCTCTATCTCGGCACCGTATTCCTCAAGGCCAACAAGATTTTCGGCCGCGTCTACTTCGCCGATCTCTCCGGCGCCGGCCTGTGCGGGCTCGCCTTCCTGGTGGCGATGTACCTTGCGCCGCCCGAGAACCTCATCGTCGTCCCGCTCATCCTCTGGTTCCTGGGCAGCCTGCTGTGGTTCTCGGCGCTCGCCAATCGCCGCGGCGCGCTCTGGCTGTCGGCCGTGGCGGTCGCCTCGGTCGCCTGTCATTTCGCGCTGCCGCCGCTCCTCGACATTCCCAAGCTCGCGGTGTCCGACTACAAGGGCGTCGCCTATGCACGCAAGTTTCCCGACAGCCAGCGCGTCTACGAGCGCGCGTCGCCGTTCGGATATCTCGAAGTCTATTCCAGCTCGTATCTGCACTTCGCGCCCGGGCTCTCCGACAACGCGGCATTCAGCCTGCCGAAGATGCCGGAGAACGCCTATCTCGGGATGTATATCGATGGTGAAGGCCCGAGCGGCATCATTCGCGACCTGCCGGCGGAGCAGACGGTCTATTACCGCTTCCTGCCGATGGTCTATCCCTACCTGCTCAAGCAGGCGCCCGACACATTCGTGGTCCAATTCGGCGGCGGCATCTCCACCTCGGTCGCGCTGCGCAGCAATTCCAGGACCGTCACCGTGGCGGAGGGAAACCCCGCGGTACTCGACGCCTTTCGCACCGACAAGGGGCTGCGCGATTTCACCGGCGACGTGCTCAACAATCCCAAGGTTCACGTCATCGACTACGACGGCCGGCTCTATCTCGCGCACACGTCGGAGCGCTACGACGTCATCGACCTGAGCCTCGCGGACTCCGCCGGGCTGTCGAGCCCGGGCGGC
>DASSJW010000494.1:0-4781 GCA_035690995.1 Xanthobacteraceae bacterium | reverse complement strand
CGACGCGATCCCCATTCACCTGCTCACGCGCGAAGCGATGGCGATGTACAAGGCCAAGCTCCGGCCGCACGGCATGGTGGTCATGCACATATCGAACCGGCACCTCGAGCTCGCGTCCGTGGTCGCCGGGATCGCCGCCGCGAACGGAATGATCACCTATATCGACGACAGCGCCGATATCGACGAGGCGGCCAACCCCTACAAATATTCCGGCACCGTCGCCGCCGTCGCGCGCAGCGAGGAGGATTTCGGAACGCTCGCCCTGGCCCGCGATTGGCAGCTCAAGACGCCGGATCCGGCGCAATGGGTGTGGACCGACGATTATTCCAACATCGTCGGCGCGGTGATCCGCAAGCTCAACGAATAGCACCACCAGTGGACATCAAGTTGAGATTGGCCTCAATCGCGTTCGATGGATCCGCGCGACGTAGGGTGGGCAAAGGCGCGCGGTCCCGCGACCGTACCGCGATTCGGATCGCTTCAACGCGCGCCGTGCCCACGCGTACGATTCTCCGCGTCAATAGACGCGTGGGCACGGCGCCATAGTCCGGCGTCATCGGTCAGCACGGTGCCAGGCGCCTTTGCCCACCCTACAAGAATCCTGCACGTTCGGGATCATGCTCTATCGCCAAATCCACTGCACGAGTTTCGAGGTCCAATCGCCCAAGGTGAGCAGCACCGCGGCCCATACGAAAGCGGACGTGAAGTTCGCGATCTGAAACTGCACAAATTGCATGCGGAAGATGCCGGCGACCAGCGGGACCGACGCGCGCAGTGGTCCGAAGAAGCGGCCGATGAAGATCGCCATCACGCCCCAGCGTTTCACGAATGCTTCGCCCTTCGGCAGCAGGTCGGGATGGCGCGACAGCGGCCACATGTGAGCAACCGGTGGTCCGAGCTTGTGGCCGATCCAATACGACAGCCAATCGCCGAAGGCGGCGCCGAGCGCGGCCGCGACCCAGACCGGCCAGAAATTGAGATCGCCCGAGCCGATCAGCACACCGATGCCGACCAACGCCGCCCAGGCCGGAATGAGCAGCGAGATGAAGGCAAGCGACTCGCCGAAGGCGAGCGCGAACACCACCGGCGCCGCCCACGCCTCGTGAACGCGCACGAATTCGACCAATTGATGCGCGTAAGCTTCGAGGCTGGCGAACATGCGGCAGGCGGCCCCAGTTGTTGGACCGCCGGGTTTAGCCTGCCGCTCCCGGTAAGACCAGACCGCGCTGTCGCAGGATCAGGCCGCGACCGTTTCCCCCGGGGCGGCCGCCGGGGACGCCTGCCTGGCGGCGTCCATTCGCCGCGTGACCGCCTCGCTGCCGCCGTTATCGGCCTGGTTGCCGATGCCGACCGCGGCGTCGAGGATGGCGGCCGCGCGCCGATAAACCTTGTCCGCGAAGCGATCGCCCTCGAGCGAGGCAACATCCCGGAGCGCGGAAAACGTGCAGAAGACGACTTCGGTCGGCAAGCCGGACAGCCATTGCCGGCCGGCATCCGCGGCGTGCTCGAGCGCGGCGATCAGCGGCCGGTGCAGCACCGAATTGGTGGCGGATTTGCGCAGGCTCTTGGCAATCGCAACCAACTCCGTCGGCATGCGCAGCAGGCGGCAGCGTTCGGCGATCTCGACGTAGCCGGCGCGCGCGAGCGCGGGCGACAGGACCTCGGCGACGGTCCGCCGCAGCATGAGCTCGGCGCGCGCCATCTCGATCTTGGAGGCGTCAGCCGAGCCGGCAAGGCGCGCCACGAACGGGACCAGGAGTTCCTGACGCAGGTCGTCCTCAAGGGTATCGTTGAGGCACAACGCGAACAGTGCGATCGGGCGCGAGAACGAAGCCGGCAAATCCCGCACGCGGTAGATCGGGCGATAAGGATAGCCGGCGGCGACGATCGCCGCCTCGTTGACGCAGGTGCCGCCGTCGGGCCCGGGAAATTCGTGGCTGCCGCGCAGCAACTTCCAATTCAGCATGCGGTGGAAGTCGGCGGCGGCGCCGGCACGGGACGACAGCACGTTCAACAGGCGGGTAAAATCGAACATCGCGGCGGGCTCCTCTCGGCTGCGGCCAAGTCAGTCAAAGCCTGGTTAAAGTCTTGGCAACAGGATTGGGCGAATGTCTGGCAAGCCGGGGGCCTTCCCACGGCATCAAATTGAATTGATGGCCCGGTCGCACCATATGAACGGACCACATGCCCCGCCGGTCGAACAGCTTTCGCCCTGCGGGGCATCACGAAGCGGCCACGACCGTGGCATAGTCATCCCTGATTCGTTTGACCCCTCGCCCATTCCTGAGCTCCATGGCCAAGATCGCTAAAGCAGCCGCCAAGACCTCCGCCCAAAAATCGGACAAGGACCTGTTCTCCGATCTGGGACCCGCGTCCCGCCGGCTCTCCGCCAGGACGGCGCGCGCCGCCAAGCCCACAAGCGGGGCCGAGGCGCGTTACACGGCGCGCGACATCGAGGTGCTCGAGGGTCTCGAGCCGGTGCGCCGGCGGCCGGGCATGTATATCGGCGGCACCGACGAGAAGGCCTTGCATCATCTCTTTGCCGAGGTGATCGACAATTCCATGGACGAAGCGCTCGAAGGGCATGCCACCTTCATCGACGTCGAGATGGAGGCCGACGGCTTCGTGGCCGTGACCGACAACGGCCGCGGCATTCCGATCGACCCGCACCCCAAATTCAAGAACAAGTCCGCGCTCGAAGTGATCATGTGTACGCTGCACGCGGGCGGGAAGTTCGACTCCAAGGTCTACGGGACGTCCGGCGGTCTGCATGGCGTCGGCGTTTCGGTCGCCAATGCGCTGTCGGAGCGCATGGAGGTGGAGGTCGCACGCGAGCAGACGCTCTACCGCATGGCGTTCGAGCGCGGCAAGCCGAAGGGCAAGCTGGAAAAGGTCGGCCGCGCGCCCAACCGGCGCGGCACCAAGGTGCGCTTCCGGCCCGATCCCGACATCTTCGGAGCGAAGGCGCATTTCAGGCCGGAGCGCATCTTCAAGATGGCGCGCTCCAAGGCCTATCTGTTCGGCGGCGTCGAAATCCGCTGGTCCTGCGCCAAGGAGCTCCTGCAGGGGGTCGCGGACGTCCCCGAGCAGGCGACCTTCCATTTCGCCGACGGGCTCAAGGAGTACCTGTCCGCGGCCATCAACAGCGCCGCCCTGGTGCATCCCGACATCTTCGCCGGCAGCGCCGGCAAGGTCGGCGTGCACGGCGCGGCGCAATGGGCGGTGGCGTGGACCGGCGACAGCGACGGCTTTCTGTCCTCTTATTGCAACACGATCCCCACGCCCGACGGCGGCACGCACGAGTCGGGGCTGCGCAGCGCGCTGCTCAAGGGCATCAAGGATCATGCCGAGCGCATGGGCCAGGGCAAACGCGCCGCCTCGGTGACCGGCGACGACGTGATGACCGGCGCCGCCTGCATGATCTCGGTGTTCATCCGCGAGCCGGAATTCCAGGGCCAGACCAAGGACCGGCTCGCCACCGCGGAAGCCACCCGCATCGTCGAGAACGCGATCCGCGATCCGTTCGACCATTGGCTCGCCGGCAATCCCACGCAGGCGAACAAGCTGCTCGATTTCGTCGTTGAGCGCGCGGAGGAGCGCATCCGCCGCCGCCAGGAGAAGGAGATTTCGCGCAAGACCGCGGTGCGCAAGCTGCGGCTTCCCGGCAAGCTCGCCGACTGCACCAACACCGCCGCGCAGGGGTCCGAGATTTTCATCGTCGAGGGCGACTCCGCCGGCGGCTCGGCCAAGCAGGCGCGCGACCGCGCTTCGCAGGCGGTGCTGCCGTTGCGCGGCAAGATCCTCAACGTCGCCTCGGCGGGCAAGGACAAGCTCGCCCAGAACCAGCAGCTTTCGGATCTCATGCAGGCGCTCGGCTGCGGCACCGGCGCGCACTATCGCGACGAGGACCTGCGCTACGAGAAGGTGATCGTGATGACCGACGCCGACGTCGACGGCGCGCACATCGCCTCGCTGCTGATCACCTTCTTCTACCGCCAGACGCCGAGGCTGATCGACAACGGCCATCTCTATCTGGCGGTGCCGCCGCTCTACCGCCTGAGCCACGGCGGCAAGAACTTCTACGCGCGCAACGACAAGCACAAAGACGAACTGCTGAAGAAGGAATTCCACGCCAACGCCAAGGTGGAGATCGGCCGCTTCAAGGGGCTGGGCGAGATGATGGCGAGCCAGCTCAAGGAAACCACCATGGACCCGAGGAAGCGCACGCTGCTGCGGGTCGTGGTGGTCGAGGACGAGCGCAAGGATACCGAGAGCTCGGTCGAGCGCCTGATGGGCAACAAGCCGGAAATGCGCTTCGAGTTCATCCAGGAGCGGGCGGAGTTCGCCAGCGACGAGATACTCGACGTCTAGCTCGACAGCGCAGAATGCGGGTCGCAAGACCGCCGGCGTGACGTCGGGCGCTCGGGTGCCACAGATCAGAGGCGCATGGTAGGGCGGCGCGGCGAGCTTGCACTCCGTGCTCTGCTCTTTGCCCGCGTGGTCACCCGAGCGATGAAACCCTAGCTCCGCCGGTGCGACCGGTCCATCGCGATCCGGTGTTCACGCCGCCGTCTGCACCGCCGAAGCCCGGAAATTCCCGGAATCCACAGCCTGCTCCGCGACGCCGGCCGCGTCGCACGTGACCGCAGCGCGCCCGGTCTCCGGCGCGTGATCGAGGGCGGAATTTCTTCCGCGCACTGGGGCGCGGTGCTAGCGTTGAGCCCCGATCCTGCGGCGACATTCAACCGACATGGGGAAGAGCCGGATGGTTTCGTCCGCAG
>DASSJW010000493.1:0-5985 GCA_035690995.1 Xanthobacteraceae bacterium | reverse complement strand
TGAGCCCTGGCGCTTGAGCCTTGGCGATATCGGCGCGGCTCATTCCACCTTGAGATTGAGCTTGCGCACCAACGAGCCCCACTTCGTTTCTTCGCTGTCGATGTCGCGGGCGTATTCTTCCGGGGTCGAGGTCATGGGGTCGCCGCCCTCGGCGAGGATGCGCTGCTTGACCTGCTCGGTGTCCACCAGCGCACGCAAGGCGGCGTTGAGACGGTCGATGATCGGACGGGGCGTGCCCGCGGGCGCCAGCACGCCGTAGTGCAGGACGGACTCGAATCCGGGCAAGCCCGATTCGCTTGCCGTCGGCACGTCGGGCAACAGGCTGAAGCGCTTGGGGCTGAGCACCGCAATCGCGCGCAACGTGCCGGCCTGCAGATTGCCCAGCGCCGGCGGCAACACGCCGAACGCGATCGGCACGTGATTGCCGAGGAGATCGTTCATCACCTGCCCGGTGCCTTTGTACGGGATGATGGCGGCGTCGATGCCGGCGATCGACTTGAACAATTCGGCCGAGAGATAGCCGCCGGTCCCCACCGCCGACGTGCCGATGTTGAACTTGGACCCTTCCTTCTTCGCGATCGCGACCACGTCGCCGATCGTCTTTGCCGGAAATGAGGGGTGCGCGAGCAAGGCGACCGGCATCGATGCGATCAGCCCGGCCGGCGCGAAGTCCTTGCGGGGGTCGAAGCCGGCATTGGCATACAGGCTCGGATTGATGGAGATCGAACCGGTGTGGCCGAGGAACAGGGTGTAACCGTCAGGCGCGCTCTTGATGAAGCTTCGGGTGCCGACCAGACCGGAGCCGCCGGCACGATTGTCCACAACGACCTGTTGCCCGAGCGAAACCGAAAGCTTTTCGGCGACGACCCGGGCCATGGCATCGACGCCGCCGCCCGGCGGATAAGGCACGACCAGGGTGATTTGCCGGCTGGGATAGTCTTCGGCGAAGGCGCCGAGACAAATACCAAACGTGGCCGCAGCCACGGCTGCAGCCTTCAATAGACTGCGCAAGCTCCCTCCCCGCTTTTTTTGGCTGGACGCGGCGCCGTCCTGATACACGTGGAACGGCGCCTGTCGCAGCGTCAAAATACCAAATTAACGCAGCCTCAATGAACCAGCGTGTCCACCTGCAGGCGTGCGATTTCGTCCTTCACCAGCAACTTGCGACGTTTCAACTCTACGATCTCGAGATCGTCGATCGACGGATGGGCCCGGGCTTCTGCGATTTCCGCTTCGAGGACCCGATGCCGTCTTTCCAGTTCCGCAAGATGCGCTTCTATGGACATGTTGGGGGGTTCTCCTGACGTCAGATATTTGCCTGACTTTGCAAGTGTACACCGAAATGGGCGGTTTTCGAAGCAGGTTTTCATTGTGCGGCGCAGCAATCCGAATTGCGTTGCGGCCCCTGAGTGCAGCCGCTTGAACGGGGGCGGGCAAAAAGGGATACTTTTTGGCGTTTCGGCGCCCCGCTCCAGCGGAGCGGGCACCATCCAGCCACGGACGCAACACCGATGCCGATGCGCTCCGCGGCGGCGTAAAGCTTCGAATCAGCGGTGGCGATGACCCAAGACGAAGAACGCGAGTTGCGGCAGCAACTGGCGCGCGTGCAGCAGGAGCACCGCGATCTTGATGCCGCGATCTCCGCATTGCAGCACTCGCCGGGCTCGGACCTGCTGCAGGTGCAGCGGCTCAAGAAGCGCAAGCTCTACCTGCGCGACCGCATTTCCCATCTCGAAGACCAGCTGACGCCGGACATCATCGCGTAAGCGCAAGCGTGAGCCGGACGCTGCTCACTCCGGCTGAATGCCGGCATCGCGGATGACCTTGGTCCAGCGCTCGGTCTCCTCCTTCTTGAGCTTCGCCATGTCCTGCGGGCTGCCGCCCGCGGCCATCACGTTGAGCTCGCGGAAACGCGCCTTGGTGTCCGGCTCGTTGAGGATGTCGTTGATGGTGCGGTTGAGCTTGGCGATGATCGGCGCCGGGGTCTTGGGCGGCGCGCTGATGGCGTTCCAAGTGTCGGAAACGAAACCGGGCAACCCGACCTCGATCAAGGTCGGGATGTCCGGCAGGCTGTCGAGCCGCTTCTCGGTCGCCACCGCAAGGATCCTGGATTTGCCCGCGTCATGCAGCTTGTGGCCCGAGGCGAGCTCCATGAAGATGAAGTCGACATGTCCCGCCACGAGATCGTTGAGCGCGGGCCCGGTGCCGCGATAGGGGACATGCAGCATCTGCGTGCCGGTCGCCTTCGCGAACATCTCCGCGGTCAAGTGCGAGGTCGTGCCCGGTCCCTGCGAGGCGTAGGTGACCTTGCCCGGATTGGCCTTGGCGTAAGCGATGAACTCCTGCACCGTCTTTGCCGGGAAATCCTGCCGCACCAGCAGCACGTTGGGAAATTTCGACATCACCGCGACCGGCTCGAGCGCGACCGGATCGAAGTTGAGCTTCTTGTACAGCGCGATATTGCTGGTGATCGGCGCAGGCTGCGTCGCAAGCAACGTGTAGCCGTCGGGCTCGGCGGTATAGACCGCCTCGGCCCCGATATTGCCGCCGCCGCCGCCGCGGTTTTCGATCACGAACGGCTGGCCGAGCCGCTGCTGGAGTCGCGCCGCGAAGATTCTCGTCACGGTATCGACGCCACCGCCCGCCGGCACGCTCACGATGATCTTCACCGGACGATTCGGATAGTCGGCGGCCGGATCCTGCTGGGCGAGTGCCGGCGCCGCCATCGCGACGAACAGGGCTGCAGCCAGGGCGGGGTATCTCAACATTCACGTCTCCTTGCCAAACGCGCGACCAATACACCGCAAGCCGGGTGCTTGGGCGGGAATTTGGCATATCGCGGCGGCAAGGGTAATGCGGCGGGAGGTACCAATGGAACCCGCCGACCGCCGCAATGGGCTCGCTTTTCCCGCGTCGGCGGCGCTAGCATCGGCGGCACGGCGCCCGGCGGCAGGTCACGACCGGCGCGAAACGCGCTCCAGTTGAGGGAAGAGCATGCGACGGCTCATCCTGCTCGTACTCGCTTGCGGCCTCGCCCTCGACGTCGCGTGCGCGCAGCCGGTGATCGACGGCTATCCCCAGCGTGCGGTGACGTTTCTCTGTCCGTTTCCCGCCGGCGGCGGCACCGACATCCTCACCCGCATCCTGGCGCAGGAACTGCAGGACAAGCTCAGGCGGCCGGTCGTGGTGGAAAATCGTCCCGGCGGCGGCACCATCGTCGCCGCCCAGGCGGCGGCGCGCGCCGCTCCCGACGGTCACACGATCCTGCTCGCGCCGGTGACGACCCTTGCGATGGGCCCGAACGTTCACAAGACGCTGCCCTATGACACGGTGAAGGATTTCGCGCCGGTCGGCCTGGTCGGATCATCGCAGTTTGCGCTCATCGTCAATCCCGGGCTCGGCGTCACCACCGTCCGCGAGTTGATCGCCTTCATCAAGAGCAAGGATGGCACCTTGAGCTATGCGTCCTCGGGAGCCGCCACCCCGCATCATCTGTTCATGGAAATGTTCCTGAAGATGGTCGGCGCCAAGGCGCAGCATGTGCCCTACCGCGGCAGCGTTCCCGCCCTCACCGACGTGATCTCCGGGCACATTCCATTCATGATCGTCGATCTCGCGGTCGCCATTCCCGCCATCAACGAGGGCAAGGTCAAGGCGCTGGGGGTGACGTCGACATCGCGGATCAAGGCCATGCCGGATCTTCCCACCATCGCCGAGAGCGGCGTACCGGGCTATGGCGGCACGCCGTGGTTCTCGGTGGTGGCGCCGGCTGGAACGCCGCGGCCGATCATCGACAGGCTCAACCAGGTGCTCATGGCCTTCATCAGCCGGCCGGAAACCCAGGACAAGATGAACGCGCTTGCGATCACGCCCTGGACCAGCACGCCTGATGAATTGGCGCAATTCATCCCCGCCGAAATCGCGAAATGGGCGCAGGTGGTGAAGGACGCCGGGATCACGCCGGAATAGCGTTGCGTGCCCTAACGCCGCGCATCCGGGCGCACGAGATCAAGCGCGCACCGGACGAGCGAACATGCGCCGCAGCGCCGCCGACCAGCGCAGGCGCCGCTCGCGCATCTGCTCGATCGCCATCAGTGCCGCCGGCGTCACGATCAATGTCAGCATGGTGGCGAAGCCCAGCCCGAACACGATGGCGGTGGAGAGATTGATCCACCATTGCGTCGCCGGCGCGCCCACCGTGATCTCGCGCGACATGAATTCGATATTCATGCCGAACGCGATCGGCAGCACGCCGAGGATCGCCGTCACCGCGGTCAGCACCACCGGGCGTGCGCGCTCGCGGCAGGTTTCGATGATCGCGTCGTAGGCCGCCACGCCTTCACGCCGCAGCCGGTCATAGGTATCGATCAACACGATATTGTTGTTCACGATCACGCCGGCATTGGCGATCACCCCGATCCCGGTCATCACCACCCCGAACGGCTGGCCCATGATCATGAGCCCGAGCAGCACGCCGAAGGTCGAGAGCACGACCGCGGTGAGCACGAGGCCGACCGAGGTCAGCTTGTTGAATTGCGCGAGCAGGATCGCGAAGATGAGGAAGATCGCGGTGCCGAATGCCTTGAGCAGGAAGGCCGAGGCCTTGGCACGCTCCTCGTCCTCGCCCTTGAGCTTGAAGGTCACGCCCGCGCCGAGATCGGTCTTGGCGAGCTCACGCGCGATCGCCTCCTGCACCTTGGCGGTCTGCACGCCCTCGGCCACGTTGGCGGAGACGGTCATCACCCGGTTGCTGTTGACGCGATTGATGTAACCCACGCGCGGCGCCGGCACCCGCTGCACGAAATTGCCGATCGGCACGTGGCCCATCGCCGTCTGCACCCGCAGGTCATCGATCTGATCGAGGCTGCGGCGGTCGGGCGGGAAGCGGATGAGGATATCCACCGACTTGTCGCTGTCGACCGGGCGGTACTCCGTAGCCTTGAGGCCGTTGGTGACGAGCTGCACCGCGCCGCCGACGGTGTTGACGCCGGCGCCGTATTTCGCCGCCTCCGACTTGTCGACCTCGATCTTCCAGTCGATGCCCGGAAGCGGCTGGCCGTCGTCGAGATCGCGGATGTCGCTGCGCGCCGCGAGGATGGCCGTAACCTTGCTGGCGGCGGCCGGCAGCACGGCCGGATCGAGCGCGCCGATCTGCACCTGGATGGGCTTGCCGGTCGCGGGACCGGCGCGCGGCGCCGTCACCTCGATCAGGATGCCCGGCAGGTCGGCGGTCTTGGCGCGGATGGCGTCCATGATTTCGTGCGCCGGCGGCCGCAGGCGCCAATCGGCGAACTCGAACTGGATCACACCGATCGTGTCCTCGGTCAGCTCGCCCATTCCGCGCGGCTGCTCGCCGATGCGGGTATAGACGGTCTTGAGGCCATCGAACGCCAGCACCCGCTTCTCGACCTCGGCGATGAGATGGTTCTTCTCCTCGAGCGCCAGGTTGCCGCGGGCGTGCACGATCACCTGGCCATAGTCGGGCTCGACGCTCGGGAAGAACTCGACGCCGCGGCCGAACTTTCCGTACCCCACCTGCACGGCGACCAGAAGGAGCGCCGCCAGGGTCAGCGTCATGCCGGGGCGGCGCAAAGCGAGCCGCACGGTGCGCATGTAAGGCCCGCTGTCGCGCGCGCGATCATCGTGCGGCACCGGCGCTGCCTTGCCGAGCAGCGCGCCGAGCGTCGGGGTAAAGAACAGCGCCACCGCCAGCGACGCCGAGAGCGTCGCGATCAGCGTGATCGGCAGGTATTTCATGAACTGGCCCACCACGCCCGGCCAGAACAGCAGCGGCGAGAACGCGGCGACGCGGGTCGCGGTCGCGGCGATCACCGGCCCTGCCATGCGTTTGGCCGCCAGCGAATAGGCTTCCTTCGGCGGCATGCCCTCGGACATGCGGCGTTCGGCGAATTCAGACACGATGATGGCGTCGTCGACCAGCATGCCGACGGCGAGGATGAGCGAGAACAGGACGACGATGTTCAC
>DASSJW010000492.1:0-3594 GCA_035690995.1 Xanthobacteraceae bacterium | reverse complement strand
CGATCAGCGCAGGGGGAATCCGGCCCATGACCAGATTGGCATCGGTGATGGTCGGCTCGTTGCCGCCATTCGGGTAGCACATGGGGCCGGGCTCCGCGCCGGCACTGCGCGGCCCGACCTTGAGGTGACCCTCGCGGCTGATCCAGGCGATCGAGCCGCCGCCCGTGCCGATGGTCTCGATGTCGATCATCGGGATGCGCACCGGGAACGGTCCGATCGCGCCGCCATTGGTGATGTGCGGCTTGCCGCCTTCGATCAGGCAGAGGTCGGTCGAGGTGCCGCCGGCGTCCAGGGTGACCACATTGGGAAACCCCGCCATCTCGGCAATGACCGCGCTGCCGAGCGCGCCAGCGGCCGGCCCCGACAGCGCCGTGGTGATCGGTTTGCGCATCACCTGATCCGGGCTGGCGACGCCGCCGCTCGACTGCATCACCAGGAACGGCTTCTCGCGCAGGCCGGGGCCGAGCTCGTCGCGAATCCGTTCGAGATATCGACCCATATGCGGTTTGACGAAGGCGTCGACGAGGGTCGTCACCGCGCGCTCATACTCGCGGTATTCCGGCAGCACGTCGCAGGAGAGCGAGATGGTTGCGTCAGGGTATTCCGCGGCGACGATCTCGGCCACGCGGCGCTCGTGCGCCGCATTGGCGTAGGAATGCAACAGACAGACACCGATCGCCTTGACGCCCTGCTGGCGAAAGAACCGCGCTGCGGCGCGCGCGCCTGCTTCGTCGAGCGGGCGCAGCTCGCTGCCGAGGAAATTGAGCCGACCGCCGACCTCGCGCACGTAGCGCAGCGGCACGATGCGCTCCGGCTTCACCCAGAAATACGAATTGCCGTAGCCCTCGGGCACCGCCTGGCGGGCGATTTCCAAGATGTGGCTGAAGCCTTCGGTGACGATGAGGCCGAGCCCGGCGATCTCGCCCTGCAGCAGCGCATTGGTTGCGACCGTCGTGCCGTGCGCAAGCCCGGCGAGGTCATCCAGCGAGGCGCCGCCGGCATCGAGAATGGCCTTGACGCCGCGAACGAGACCGATGGCGGGATTGGACGGGGTGCTGGCGACCTTGGTGACGCGCATCTCGCCCGAGGCGCCATCGACGCAGACGATATCGGTAAAGGTGCCGCCGGTGTCGATGCCGATCCGGAGATGGGCGTGTGACGCCGTCATGTCGCAACGCCTCGCATCCGAAACCTATCGGCCGCTGCACGGGTCGATGTTCCCGGCCGTCAAGTATGGTCAAGGTGCGAGAACCAAGTCCAAGACCGATTGGCGATGCCATTATCGGAAATTCCGATAGCGGGCGCGGGCGGAGGCTGGGCGCGGTCTGTTCGGCAAATTCCGGCGGCGCCCGGAGCTATTTTTCCGCGCGCTGGCTGGAGACGACCGGCAGGAGAAGCCGCGAGGGCTGTGCGGCGGAATGAAAGATCGTGTCCTTGCCGATCTTGTTCGGCAGATAGACATGCTCGAACACGAAGTCGGTGATGGCCGAGTCGCCGTTGGCAAGCTCCAGTCGGATTCGGCTGCCCTTCTTGAAGAGATTGGCCGTCGGCATGACAGGCACTTCGAAGGTGTAGGCCTTGCCCGGCTCGAGCGGCTCGACCTTGGTGTGCGCGTACCAAGGTGCAAATTCGCTCGACAGCTGCGTGTTGAGCTCGCGGTGCGACGCCTTCATCCAGCCCTTGCTGACCACACGGAAGCGCGGCTGTACGTTCCCCTGCTCGGCCGCGGCCTGTGGAAACTGCTCCGACAGCTTCACGATGAAATCGGTATCGGTGTTGCTCGAGGCCGCGTGCAGAACGAGCTTGATCGGCCCCACGACTTCGAGGTCGGCCTCGAGCGGAGCCGAAGTGAACGTCAGGATGCGGGCAACGGTGTCGGGTCCTTGCGGGCCGAAGGTGACGACGCCGGCGCGCCATCCCGGATCGGGATAGTTGAACACCGTCTCGCCGCCGTCGGCGGCCGGCGGTGCCGTGTCGAGGGCGCCGTCGTTGAGCGACTTCACCGATCCGGTCGGCCCCTTCTTAAGGTAATACGACCGATACGAGATATTGTTCGGCGGCCAGCTGTCGGCCGCCTTCATCGTGTTGGCGCCCATCAGATGATAGCGAACGGCCGGTTCGTTCACGTACGAGGTCTGCTCGCCCTTCAGGCACCAATCGTAGAACGGCAGCAGATATTTTTCGTGAAAGGCGATGCTGTTGAAGTCCGCTGCCGCCTGGAACACGTTGGGTGAACCGGTGACCAGCAGCTTCTTGGGAGCATTGACGCGCTGGTAGCCGACGATATTGCCCTGCAGATGCAGCTCGACCTTGGCCCAGATGCCGATCGAGAACACAGGTATCTTGATCTTGTCGAGCTGCTCGAAGGCCGCGCGCTCCTTCCAGAACGCGTCGTAGAGCGGATGCTTGTTGGCTTCGTCGGCAAGATCCCACGGCAGCATCTTCGCCGGGCCGCTCGAGGGATACTGGTTCAGCGGCCGCAACTCGCCGTTATACCAGGCGCTGGTGAACTTGCCGGGGATGCCGCCGGAATACGCGATGCCGGTATAGGCATCGATCAGCCCGTCATACGGCGCGATACAGGCGAGGTGCGGCGGGTTCTGCGCCGCCATGAACCACTGCGTCATCGCGTAATAGGATTGCCCGATGCCGCCGATCTTGCCGTCCGACCATGGCTGTTGCGCCACCCACTCGATCACGTCGAAGAAGTCGGCCTGCTCCTTGCTGTCGAGGAATCGATATTCCCCGCCCGAACGGCCCGTGCCGCGCACGTCCATATGGACGAAGGCATAACCGTGATCGAGGTACCACTTGATCGGGCCGGTCTCGCGCCAGAGAAACTGCGGCGTCGGCGGCAGCAGGTTGTTGTCGAAGCGGTACGGCGATGCGGCGAACAGTGTCGGATAACGGCCGCTGTCCTTCGGCAGATAGATCGCGACTGCGATGGTCGCGCCGTCGCGCACGCGGACGTTCTCGATCCGGGTCGGCGGAATAATCTCGTCATCGGCAGCCTGCAACATGGGCGCCGAGAACAGCGCAACAACAAGCATCAACCCGCAATGCACGAGCGCCCTGAGCATTCAAACCTCCCGGCATTTATTTTCTTGTGCAACAACAGCGAGCGAGCCTGACACGCCGCCTCGTCATTGGCAACGGAACTCGTCCACCTCGCAACTGCTCACACATGTTCTCGCGAAGGTGAACGAATTGGCTGCGCCGGTCGCGCCGATGGTAATCAGCAATCCAATTCAGCCTGGCGATCAGCCGCCCCACAGCTCCTTGCTCGCCAGGCGAGCGCCCTCGGCCAGGCTTTCGAGCTTCGCCCACATGACCTGGGGATGGACGCGCTGGATGTCCTGCGCCTGGGCGAAGCCGCAATCGGTCCCGGCGATCACGTTTTCCCGCCCGACCAACTTGGCGAAGGTGATGATGCGCTCGGCGACCAGGCGCGGATGCTCCACCGTCGTGGTGTGATGGGTGACGACGCCCGGAATCAGGATCTTGCCGGCCGGAAGCTTGACCTTTCGCCACACGTACCACTCGTGCTCATGGCGCACATTGGCCGCTTCGATGGAATAGGCGCCGGCCCGCACC
>DASSJW010000491.1:0-4338 GCA_035690995.1 Xanthobacteraceae bacterium | reverse complement strand
CTCAACGAGGACGTTCTTTCCTCCCGGTACCTTTTCACTCGAAGTCTTTTCGGTAGAAGGCTTCTCGGTAGAAGGTTTGGCGGACATTCTCGTCCCTTCTCATTTGCGGCGTCGCACAAGGCGCGGCATTCGCGGACATCTATCGGATATTCATGGACCGCGTCGGATGGAGTGGCAAGGGCTCGGAAAGGCCGCCGGGCGGCCCTCGCTGACTTACCTGCCTGCACGATCTATGCTTGAAGGGAGAGCGCGGATGATGACGATCCCCTCCCACCGCGCCTTCGTCTTGTGCCGGGAAGAAAACCGTGGACCTTCGATACGCGACCGAGCATGTCATCTTGCGCGAGAGCGCCGAGAGATTTCTGGCCGAGCGGTACGACTACCGCACGGTGCAGAGGATCGCCGCGAGCGAGACCGGCTGGGATCGTGAGGTCTGGGGGGAGTTCGCCAAGCTCGGCTGGCTGGGCCTGCCGTTTGCGCCGGAGGACGGCGGCAACGGGGGCGGCACGGTCGAACTCGCCATTCTCATGGAAGCATTCGGCAAGCATCTCGTCATCGAACCCTATCTCGCAACGGTGGTGCTCGGCGGCGGCCTCATCGCCGCCTTGGGCTCGACGGCCGAGCGGCAGGCGATGCTGCCGGCGGTAATGGAAGGGGAGTGCCAACTGGCATTCGCCCATGAAGAACGGGATGTCCCCACGCGTGCGCAACGCACCAATGATGGATATTCGCTGCGGGGAGGAAAGAAGGTCGTCCTCGGCGGCCCGAGCGCGGACACCTTGCTGGTCTCGGCGCGGCTCGGCGACCACGGCCTCGGAATTTTCGTTGTGCCCCGGAAGACGCACGGGCTCACCGTGCGGTCCTATCGGATGGTGGACGGCCGCCGCGCCGCCGACGTGGACCTCAACGATGCGATGGTGCCGACCTCGGCCCTGCTCGGCGGCAACGAGGACGCCGGCGGCGCGGTCGAGGCGGTGCTCCAGCGGGCGATCGCGGCATTGTCTGCCGACGCCGTGGGCGCCATCGGTGCGATAGTGAAGGCGACCGTGGATTATGCCAAGACCCGCGTCCAGTTCGGCCAGCCGATCGCCAACTTCCAGGCCCTGCAGCACCGCATGGTGCGGATCAAGATCAAGGAGGAGGAAGCCCGCGCGGCCGCACTGTTCGCGACGCTCAGCCTCGATGGCCCCGCCGCCATCCGTGCCCGCGCCACCTCCGGCGCCAAGGCCAAGATCGGCCGCTGCGCGCGCTCCGTCCATCAGGAGGCGATCCAGCTTCACGGCGCCATCGGCACCACCGATGAGCTGGCGCTGGGCGGATATGCCAAGCG
This sequence comes from Xanthobacteraceae bacterium, assembly GCA_035690995.1. Classification (GTDB taxonomy): domain Bacteria; phylum Pseudomonadota; class Alphaproteobacteria; order Rhizobiales; family Xanthobacteraceae; genus VAZQ01. Next base: position 3,008 of record DASSJW010000491.1, on the reverse strand, counting down.
ACTGCTGGCGTATGAGCTCCTGTTCGGTTCGACCCGCGAGCACCTGCGCCGCTACGGGGCCATGATTGCTGATCCGAAAGTCGCAGGCACCGGCCTGCTGATGGCGTAGGAGGAATTGCCTTGGACCTCTTGCTGAGCTCTGAAGATCTGGCCTTTCGCGACGAGGTGCGGCGCTTTCTCGCGGACAGCATCCCGCCCGGCATGAGCCGCGCCATCGACCTGACCACCGCCTTCATCGTCGATCCCGACGTGCTGATCGATTTTCATCGCGCGCTCCACCGTAAGGGGTGGTCGGTGCCGCACTGGCCCGTCGAGCACGGCGGAACCGGCTGGTCGCCGGTGCAGCGCTATATTTTCGATCTCGAATGCGGCCACGCGGGCGCGGCGACCTACAACGCGTCCGGTTCGCATTTCGTCGGACCCGTCATCATCCACTACGGGACGCAAGAGCAGAAGGACAAGTATCTCCCGCGCATCCGCTCGGGGGACGACTATTGGGCGCAAGGCTATTCAGAGCCGGGCTCGGGCTCCGATCTCGCATCCCTGAAGACCAGGGCGGTAGCGGATGGCGACCATTACGTCGTCAACGGCCAGAAGATCTGGACCACCAACGCGCACCGGGCGAACCGCATGTTTGCGCTGGTGCGCACCGCCACGACCGGCAAGCGTCAGGACGGCATCACCTTCGTGCTGTTCGACATGGACATGCCGGGGATCACCGTGCGTCCCATCATGGGCAACGGCGGCGATCACGAGTTCAACGAGGTGTTCTTCAACGACGTGCGAGTGCCGATATCGAACCGGATCGGTGAGGAGAACAAGGGCTGGGAGGTCGCCAAGTTCCTGCTGGAGTTCGAACGCGGCGGCAGGGTGCTGGCGGGCCAGGTGCGCGCGCAATTTGCGAAGCTCGTGCAATTGATGATCGCGCGCGGCCACGACGACAGCGACCTGCGGACCCGTCTGGCGGAGATCGGCACCGACCTCGACGCGATGGAGATGATCGACATTTCGGTGCTGTCGACGCTGCAAACCGGCGGCAATCCGGGCCCGATCTCCTCGCTGCTCAAGTTGCGCTGGAGCGAGATCCGCCAGTCGATCGCGGAGCTTGCCATGGATGCCATCGGCGACGAAGCGCTCCGCTGGTTCCCCGAGCGACCGCTTTACGAGACATTGCAGCTTCCGCCGGAGGACGAAGAGATGGCGGCCATGGTGCCGCGCTATCTCAATTCGCGCGCTTTCACCATCATGGGCGGGACATCGGAGATTCAGACCAACATTCTCGCGAAGTCGCTGGTGGGATTGTAGCGCGCTGGCACGGCGGGACGGGACGGCCTGCCTCTTCCTCAGCATTCGCGCCGGCGCGGCCAAAGCGCGACCGACATACAGTCCCGGTGACGTGGCCCGCCCCCTAGTCGAGCCGCGCCCCCGCCCGCCGGATCACGTCCGCCCACTTGGCGGAATCCTTCCGGATCACTTCGGCAAACTCTTCGGGCGAGCCGCCGGCCGGCTCGTCGCCGATCGAGGCGAAGCGGTCGCGGAAGGTCTGCGACTCGATCGCCTTGTTGATCCCTGCATTGAGCCGGTCGATGATCGGCCGTGGCACCCCGGCCGGCGCGATCACGCCGCTCCAGGTCGGCGCCTCGTAACCGGGGGCGCCGGCTTCCGCGACCGTCGGCAAGTCCGGGAAGCCGGGCGAGCGCCGCGCGCCGCTGACCGCCAGCGGCCGCACCGTACCCGCTTTCGCATGCGGGGCGATCGAGTTCAGGCTCTCGAACATCAGGTGCACGCGACCCGCAATCAGGTCGTTGATCGCGGCCGCTCCGCCGCGATAGGGAACGTGCACGATATCGGTGCCGCTCATGTACTTGAACAGCTCGCCGCCGACATGACCCGGCGATCCATTGCTGGACGATGCGTTCAGAAGCTTGCCCGGGTTCTGCTTGGCGTAGTCGATGATCTCCTGCACCGACTTGAACGGCAGCGTGGGCGAGACCGCGAGCAGGAGATGTCCGCGCGTGACCAGCGCAATCGGCTGCAGGTCGCGCTCGATGTCGTAGGGCAGCTTCGCCACCATGTGCCGGTTGATGGCGAGCGCGCCGATCGGCCCCATGCAGATGGTGTAGCCGTCGGGATCGGCCTTCGCGGTGAGGTCGAGGCCGAGCGTCAATGCGCCGCCCGGACGGTTGTCGATCACGATCTGCTGCCCCAGTTCCTTTCCGAGCTCGGCGCCGAGAATGCGCGCCACCGTGTCGGTCGCACTGCCCGGCGCCTGCGGGACGATGAGCCTGATCGGCTTGTCCGGGTATTGCGCCGCCGCGCCGGTCGCGAACGCGCAGGCGAGCAGCAGCAGGAACAATCGAAGCGACCGCATGTGACCTCCCACGTGTGCCTTATGAGCTGACGGCCTGTTGAGTGACGGCCCGGCACTTCGACCAGTCTAGTGCGCGCGACGGCAGGTACAACCACTTCGACCCTTTAGCGCGGCCGGTGACGGTGCTAGCGTTTGGCGGTCCCGACAACGGCGGGGGTCTGCCGACACCCCGCCCGGCCCGATCAATGGCCGGTATGGGGAGGAGGACGCCATGAAGGATCTCATCAAGCAGTATCTCGACCACGGCATGTCGCGCCGGCAGCTCATGGCCGGCCTGAGTGCGCTCGGCATGAGCACCGTCGCCGCCAAGTCAGTGGCGCAATCGCTCGAGACCTTCGGGCAAGGCGCGGCCGCCCCGCCCGCCTCCGCCATGCGCGAGATGAAGGGCACCGGCGGCGCGCTGTTCGTGCAGCAGCTCAAGGCCGCGGGCGTCGAGCATATCTTCTTCAATCCATCGACCGGCGACTATCCGATCTTCGACGCGCTCGTCGACGAGCCCGCGATCCAGCTGATCAAGGGCATCCACGAAGGCGCCGTGGTCGCCATGGCCGACGGCTATGCCCGCGCATCCGGCAAGACCGGCATGGTCATCGTCGCAAATATCGGTCTGCCCAACGCCATGACGCAGATGGTCAAC
>DASSJW010000490.1:0-8128 GCA_035690995.1 Xanthobacteraceae bacterium | reverse complement strand
GTCACCAACAACAACGGCGTGGTCACGGTGTCGGGCCTGTCGAGCGAGGTGACGATCTCCAACTTCGAGGCGAACGATCGCATCGTCATCAATGGCCTCGGCGGCGACGACGTCATCGAGGCGTCGGGGCTGACGGGTATGCTGCTCACCGCCAATGGCGGCGACGGCGATGATGTCCTGATCGGCAGCGCCGGCGACGACGTTCTGACCGGTGGCGCCGGCGACGACGTGCTGATCGGCGGTGCGGGACTCGATATCCTCGACGGCGGACCCGGCGACAACATCCTCATTCAATCCGCCACCGTTGCCTCCGCGAGCAGCAACACCGAGGGCGCCTCGCCGGTCGGCGATGGCTCGCACGCCGCGAGTCTCGCTTTGCTGAGCCAGTACATGGCCTCGAGCTTCGTCACGGCGGGCGATGGCCACGCCGCGACGCCGATCGCCGATCCGGCGTCGAGCCAGCAGCCCTTGCTGACGCAACCGCATGCGTGAGCGCGACGTCGCCCCGGAGAGCGCGCGTGAGCACTGACACCGAAGGCGCGGATCGAGCCGATCCGGGGCTCGAAGCCCTCATGACGTTGCTGCATTTCCAGGGTGTCGCGGCTGATCGCGAACAGATCAGGCACCGGCTGGGAATGAACAAGATCGGCGCACCGGAGATGCTCCGGTGCGCCAAGGATCTCGGGCTCAAGGCCCGCGCCTACCGGACCGACTGGTCGCGGCTGGCCAGGACGCCCTTGCCCGCCATCGCGGCTCTGCGCGATGGCGGGTTCCTCGTCGTCGCCAAAGCCGCCGACGACAAGGTTCTGGTCCAGTTGCCGCTGGCGCCGCGGCCCGCCTTGATGACGCGGGCCGAGCTCACCGCGATCTGGGACGGCCGGCTGATCCTGATGACCCGGCGGGCCGGATTGTCGGACATCACCCGCCGGTTCGACATCACCTGGTTCCTGGGAGCGATCCACAAATATCGGCATCTCCTGGGCGAGGTGCTGGTCGCGTCGTTCTTCCTTCAGCTGTTCGCCCTGGTCTCCCCGCTGTTCTTTCAGGTGGTCATCGACAAGGTGCTGGTGCACCGCGCCTTGAGCACTCTCGATGTGTTGATCATCGGCCTGGTGGCGATCTCGATTTTCGAGACCGTTCTCGGCATCCTGCGGACTTATCTGTTCGCGCACACCACCAACCGCATCGACGTCGAGCTCGGCGCGCGCCTGTTCCACCACCTGCTGGCCTTGCCCATGGCCTACTTCCAGGCGCGCCGCGTCGGCGACTCGGTGGCGCGGGTGCGCGAATTGGAGAACATCCGCAATTTTCTCACCAGCTCGGCCTTGACCCTCGTCATCGACCTGTTTTTCACCTTCGTGTTCCTGGCGGTGATGTTCTACTACTCGCCGCTGCTGACCTGGATCGTGCTCGGCTCGTTCCCATTCTACATCGCGATCTCGGCGGCGGCGACGCCGCTGTTCCGGCGGCGGCTGGACGAGAAATTCCAGCGCGGCGCCGAGAACCAGGCCTTCCTGGTCGAGAGCGTGACCGGGATCGAGACGCTCAAGGCCATGGCGGTCGAGCCGCAGATGCAGCGCCGCTGGGAAGAGCAGCTCGCCGGTTACGTGGCCGCGAGCTTCCGGGTGCTGAGTCTCGGCAACACCGCGAGCCAGGTCGTGCAGCTCGTCAGCAAGATCGTCACCGCCGGCATCCTCTATTTCGGGGCCAAGCTGGTCATCGAAGGCAGCCTGTCGGTCGGCGAGCTCGTGGCCTTCAACCTCCTGGCCGGCCGGGTGAGCGCGCCGGTCCTGCGTCTCGCGCAAATCTGGCAGGACTTTCATCAGGCGCGCCTGTCGGTCTTGCGGCTCGGCGACATCCTCAATACCGCCGCCGAGCCGACCTATACCGCGGCGCGCGCGCGGCTGCCGGCGATCCGCGGCAACATCACCTTCGACCATGTCACGTTCCGTTATCGCGTCGACGGACAGGAGATCCTGCACGACGTCACATTCGACGTGCCGGCCGGGCAGACGGTCGGTATCGTCGGGCCTTCGGGGTCGGGTAAGAGCACCTTCGCGAAGCTCGTCCAGCGACTCTACGTCCCGGAGAGCGGGCGCGTTCTGATCGACGGCATGGATCTCGCGATGGCCGACCCGGCGTGGCTGCGCCGCCAGATCGGCGTCGTCCTGCAGGAGAACGTGCTGTTCAACCGCTCGGTGCGCGAGAATATCGCGCTCGCCGATCCGGCCATGCCGATGGAGCGCGTCATCGCGGCGGCAAGGCTTGCGGGTGCGCACGACTTCATTCTCGAGCTGACCGAAGGCTACGACACGATCGTCGGCGAGCGCGGCTCCACTCTCTCGGGCGGCCAGCGCCAGCGCATCGCCATTGCGCGCGCGCTGATCACCGACCCGCGGATCCTGATCTTCGATGAGGCGACGAGCGCCCTCGACTATGAGAGCGAGCGCATCATTCAGCAGAACATGCAGGAGATCGCCAAGGGGCGGACGGTTCTGGTCATCGCGCACCGGCTCTCGACCGTGCGGGCGACGGATCGCATCGTCACGCTCGATCGCGGCCGCCTGGTCGAGGACGGCACCCATGACGTCCTGATCAAGACCGGCGGCCGCTATGCGTCGTTGCATCGGTTGCAGGCAGGAATCCATGAAGTCCGCTGAATCCGCGAAGGCCGCCACGCCCATGCGAAGCGTCGTCCCGCTTCGGCGTGCGCACAAGCGGCGCTCCGAAGAGCTGGCGTTCCTGCCGGCCGCGCTCGAGATCGTGGAAACGCCGCCGTCGCCGATCGGCCGTACCATCGGGGTCACCATCATCCTGCTGTTCTGCGCGGCGCTGGCTTGGGCGTGGTGGGGCACGATCGACATCGTGGCGGCGGCGACCGGAAAAATCGTGCCGAGCGGTCGCACCAAGGTCATCCAGCCGTTCGAGACCGGGGTGGTGCGCTCCATCCGGGTGCAGGACGGGCAGGCGGTCAAGGCCGGCGACGTGCTGATCGAGCTCGATCCGACCGTCAACGCGGCGGAACGCGATCACCTGCGCAACGATCTCCTCGCCGAGCGGCTCAACATCGCGCGGCTGCGCGCGGCGCTCGGCGGCGGTGACGATCCCGTGGCCGACTTCACGCCGCCCGACGATGCGGACCCGTCGCTGCTCAACACCCAGCGCCAGCTTCTGCTCAATCAGGTGACCGAACATCGTGCCAAGATCGCCGCGCTCTCCCGACAGCAGGCGCAGAAGGAAGCCGAGCAGGCCACGACCGCGGCCATCATCCATAAGCTCGAGAGCATGATTCCGGTCATCCAGCCGCGCGTCGACATCCGCAAGACGCTCATGGACAAGGAACTGGGCTCGAAGCTCACCTATTTCGAGGTGCTCCAGCTCCTGGTCGAGCAACAGGAGGAACTCAGCGTTCAGAAGAGCCATCTGAGCGAAGCGGAGGCGGCCGTGGCTGCGATCCGCGAGACGCGCGGCCAGGCGGTGGCGGAATATCGGCGCACCCTTTCCGACGAACTCGCCAAGGCCGAGCAGAAGGCGAACGGGCTCGCCCAGGACCTGATCAAGGCCGAGCAGAAGACCAGGCTTCAAGTGCTGAGCGCTCCCGTGGATGGCATGGTGCAGCAGCTCGCGATCCATACGGTCGGCGGCGTGGTCACGCCGGCGCAGCCCCTGCTGGTGGTCGTACCGAGCGACAGCCGGCTGGAGATCGAGGCCATGGTGTCGAACCGCGACATCGGCTTTGTCCGCCCGGGGCAGGAAGCCGAGATCAAGATCGATACCTTCAATTTCACCCGCTACGGCCTCCTGCACGGCCGGGTGCTCACCGTCTCGCAGGACGCCGTTATCCGCGACCGGCAGCAGGATCGCTCCAATGACCGGGCGCTGGGGACGCAGAACGACACCAGCGAGCCGAAGGGCCAGGAGCTGAACTACAGCGCGCGCATTTCGCTCGATCGCGCCCAGATGCAGATCGACGACCGCATGGTCAATCTATCCCCCGGCATGGCGGTGACGGTGGAAATCAAGACCGGATCGCGCATGATCCTGAGCTATCTCTTGTCGCCGCTGCTCCGCTACCAGCAGGAAAGCTTGCGCGAGCGATGACGCGGGCCGCCTAACGGCAGCGACGATGGTTGCGCTGTTATGCTTCTTGTTGCTTGTTGGCGCTTCATCAGAGGAATAGAGCCGAGGGAGGCCTGTCCCGGTCCGAACCGGTCAGATACCGTTCGCCTGCACCACCGGCTGCGATGACCGGCGGCGGCAGACGTCAGTTATGTCGGCGGTGCCGCAAAGCCGGCGATAGAGGCGCAGATAATTGCGTGCCATCACGTCCGAGGTGAATCGCTCCTCGAACACCCTGCGCACTGTGCGCCGGTCAAGCTGATCGAGCTTGAGGACCGCCCGTACGGCTTCGTCTTCGGTATCCACAATGAACCCGGTTTTGCCGTGGTCAACGATCTCGGCGACGGACCCGCAGCGCCACGCGATCACCGGCGTTCCACAAGCCATGGCCTCGATCAGCACCAGACCAAACGGTTCTGGCCAATCGATCGGGAACAGGAGTGCGCCGGCATTTCCAAGAAAGGCGGATTTTTCGCTGTCGCCTATCTCCCCGATGAATTCAATCAGGGGATCGGCCAATAGCGGCTTTATCTCGTCGCGAAAATAGCCCGCGTCCACAGCATCCACCTTGGCCGCAATCTTGAGGCGCATGCCCAGGCGCTTCGCGATGGCGATCGCGCGATCTGGCCGCTTCTCGGGCGAGATGCGACCCAGGAAAGCGAGATACGGATCGCTGGGCGTTTTGTTGAAGGCGTAAACGCCTTCCGCGAGGCCGTGGTGAATGGTGGCCAACCAGTTCGCGCTTGCGAGCGGCGTGCGTTGATCATCCGATATCGAGACCAGGGGATAGTCGTGCCAACGAGCATAGACCTCAGGCAGGTCCTTCAAATCGAGCCGACCGTGCAGCGTGGTCACGGTTCGCGCCGCAAAATCTTCGAAGAACGGAAAATGGATCAGGTCGACATGAAAGTGCAGAATATCGAATGCATGCCGGCGCAAATGCAGTTCATGCAGCATGGACAGGTGAGCGGCCAGGTCCGATTTCAGCGGGCACGGATCGAGCCGGATGGCTTGATCGCGTACCGCAACCAGCGTCGCCCGTGTGTGGGCCTCCGCGCTCGCGAACAGCGTGACCTCATGCCCCAACTCCACGAGAGCGTTGGTCAGGTGCGCGACGATGCGTTCGGTGCCGCCATACAAGCTCGGCGGCACCGCCTCATACAGCGGCGCGATCTGAGCAATCTTCATAAGATGCCAATCAATCCGGTCGGTACGCCGGCCTTGCTTGCATTGGAATTATTTGCCGCGAGGCGTGTCCTTCAAGCCGCCGCCGGGATGACGCTGCGTCAACGAAGAGCCACGTCAATCCTTTCGGTGTGGCCGCAGGCACACTCGTAGGCGCGCGTTTCCCTGCCATCCTGGGCCGGCGTCGCCGTCCTGATTCTCATTTTCTGCGAGCACTTTGGACAAAACAACGTGCAAGAGTCGGCGCGGGCGGCCTGATCCGGCAAACGCTCCTGCATAGACATGATCAATTTCCCTCCGCAAATTAAAGCTGGGACGAAGAAAGCCAAACCGCATTGATGCAAATCAATTGCGGATACCGAGCTTTGGGCCCGGTCACTTCGTGGCCATGTCGGGCGTCTGCGACCGGCCGCTGGCGACGCCATCGGCGCTCGGCGAGGACAGTAAGAACAATCACGTCCGCTGGCACATTCGCGCCGGCGAATGGACGCCGGCACTTGGCGTCAGACCGCCCTCCCGACGAGAGCGCCGATGGCAGCCGTCAGACCCATCGCGAATGCGCCCCAGAACGTCACCCGGATCGTCGGCTTCATGATGTCGGCGCCACCGGTCCAGGCGCCGATCATGCCGAGCAGCGCCAGGAACACCAGAGATCCAATGGACACCAGCGGGATCGTCAGGTTCGATGGCGAGACCAGCACCAGCGCGAGCGGCGCGGCCGCTCCGAGGGAGAACGTGGCCGCCGAGGCCAGTGCGGCCTGCACCGGGCGTGCCGTGCTGATCTCGGAAATCCCAAGCTCGTCGCGGGCATGCGCGCCCAACGCATCTTTCGCCATGAGCTGTTGGGCCACCTGGCGAGCAAGCCCGGTCTCGACACCCCGGGCGACATAGATCTGGGCCAGCTCCTCCTTCTCGAATTCGGGGTCGGTTGCGAGTTCCTGTCGCTCGCGCGCGAGGTCGGCCTGTTCGGTGTCGGACTGCGAACTGACCGAGACATATTCTCCCGCCGCCATGGACATGGCGCCGGCGACCAGACCGGCGACGCCCGCAAGCAGGACCTCGCTGCGCGCCGCGGCGGCCGAAGCCACACCGAGAATGAGGCTTGCTGTTGAGATGATCCCGTCGTTGGCGCCGAGCACGGCGGCACGGAGCCATCCGATCCGCTCGACAAGGTGGATCTCGCGGTGAACGCGGCGCATGATACGGCCCTGCAAAATTGATCCGAATGATGGAATCTTCGGCGCTCCGGTTATGCCGGTGTCGCCGAACGCCATTTTAATTTATCACGAGGGCGTGCATGAGGTGCGCGTAATCGGCCGGGTATTTGCCCGCAACGCGCCCCGAAAATACCGTAGCGATACGGCTCGCGCCGCGCCCGGCACCCATCCGAGGAAACGGCAATGGCGACTGACACACCGCCCGCCCGGTCGACGCCACGCACCGTGCTGCCGCGGAGCATCTGGGCGCTCGGGTTCGTCAGCATGTTCATGGACATCTCGTCGGAGATGATTCATGCGCTGCTGCCGGTCTATCTCGTGACCGTGCTCGGCACATCGACTCTGACGGTCGGTTTCATCGAAGGCATCGCCGAAGCGACGGCAAACATCACCAAGATCTTCTCGGGCGCGCTGTCCGACTGGCTCGGCAAACGCAAGCTGCTGACGACCATCGGCTATGGTCTTGCGGCCTTTACCAAGCCGGTGTTTCCGCTTGCGGCCACGGTCGGCTGGGTGGTCGCGGCGCGCTTCATCGATCGCATCGGAAAGGGCATCCGCGACGCCCCTCGCGATGCGCTCATCGCCGATATCGCGCCGGCAGATCTGCGGGGCGCCAGCTTCGGTCTGCGACAGTCGCTCGATACCATCGGCGCCGTGGTCGGGCCGCTCGCCGCCATTGCCCTCATGGCGTTGAGCTCGGACAATTTCCGCTTGGTGTTCTGGATGGCGGTGGTGCCGGCGTTCATCTCGTTGGCCGTGATGGTCGTCGCGGTCCAGGAGCCGGCTCGCCACCAGGCGGGCAGCAGGCGGCGCGTCCGCCTCGCGGATGCGAGGCGTCTGTCCGGCCGGTTCTGGACCGTGGTCGGCGTCGCCACCATCCTGACCCTTGCGCGGTTCTCCGAAGCATTTCTCCTCCTGCGCGCGCAGAATGTCGGGCTGCCGCTCGCTCTTGTCCCGGTGGTCATGGTGGTGATGAACGTCGTGTATGCGCTCGCGGCCTATCCGGCCGGGGTGCTCTCGGACCGGCTTGGCCGAGGCGGGCTGCTCGCGGTTGGCATCATGTGCCTGATCGTGGCGGACCTCGTTCTCGCCCTCGGCCTGACCATCGCGCTGGTGCTGCTCGGCGTCGTGTTCTGGGGGCTTCACATGGCGCTCACCCAGGGGCTATTCGCGAGTCTCGTGGCCGACACCGCGCCGGAGGACCTTCGGGGAACGGCCTTCGGCGTGTTCAACTTCGCCGGAGGCAGCGTAATGCTGGTCGCAAGCGTCCTCGCCGGGGGCTTGTGGGATGCCTACGGACCGGCGGCAACCTTTCTGGCGGGCGCTGGGTTTGCCGCAATGGCGCTGATCGGCCTGATCTTTGTCCGCGACCGGGTGCGCGAAACGTCGCCCGATCCTGACGACGGTTGATGCGCCGCTCTTGCCTATCCCCGGCAGACCATTGGGTTTACTCGAGTTCGGATTGTCGAGTGCGCAAGTGGATGAATGGGGGCTTGCGTGGTCAAGCCCGCGGGTGACACTTGTGAACGTGTGGTGCGCTGAATCAAATCAACTGGAAAACGCTGTAGAAGGTCACCGATGATGGCTAAGGCGAGAGTGCGTTACAT